>NZ_JBFTZZ010000003.1:0-230239 GCF_056406515.1 Rhizobium sp. P1_B8
CGTAGTATTCGGCAGCAACTGCCCATTCAGCCGTCGAGTAGTAGGAGTTCGGGCCGGAAGAGTACACAGCAGCGAGGCCGAGCGTACCGGGACCGATGTCAACCGTACCCATTGCACGGACAGCGCCGTCTTCGTTGTCGACGTCCCAGCCGCCAGTGACCTGGTAGCTGAACGCGCCGGCAGTGCCGCCGATGCCGAAGGCAACGCCGACATTGTTCGGACCATCGTTCGGAACAAGGAGGCCGGTGACGGGATCCACGTCACCCTGATAAACGCCGTCTTCCAGTTCATCGACGCTGATACCAGCGTAGAAGGTGCCGCTTTCATACTGATAGCGGATGGAGTTGTGCAGCGTTACGACCGAGCCGATGTCGTCGGTTTCGCCAGAGAGACCATCGTCCCACCAGCTGTAGAACAGACCAGCGCGGAAGCCCGCGATGTCGAGGTAAGCGGAATCGAGAATGGCGTCCTGAGCCGTGGCGTTGTCAGCATTGAACTGCATGACGATGACGCCGGTCAGCGGACCATATTCGGTGTCGCTCTTGGCCGTGAACTGAACCTGACCGCGGGTGACGGCATCCCAGTCCGAATCGCCGCCGACGTCTTCGCCAACGTTAACCTGGAAACGGATGTAGCCTTCGATCTTGAGGCAGGTTTCGGTGCCCGGGATGTAGAAGTAGCCGGTGCCGTAAGCGTCGCAGACGCGAACATATTCAACCGGTTCCGGCTCAGCAGCAACAATAGCGTCAGCTGCAAGAACCGGCGTCGATGCAGCAAATGCTGCTGCTGATGCAAGCAAAACCATTCTGATGTTCATTTACCAATCCATTCCTTTGTCGATCGGGGCTGGCTTCAGATCGGGTAGTCGATTTGAAGCCGGCCCAGTTTGAACAGCCATCTCGGCGTGCGGATCGATCGAACCGCCAAACCGTCATCACATACAAGGCCCTATCAAGCAATTCTCGATACACGCCAGATGGGTTCTCACGGGCAACTTTCCCCGACAACGTGATTTTTATACAACAATTTCAAATATTTATACGAAAGACACACCAAACGGCTTCGCGACGGAAATCTTCCATCGCAAGCCGCAAACCCTAAACCCCTTTGTCAAATTCTCCACCGTCCGACCCCCGTCGAACATACTGGTGAAGCGCATAAATTCTACCGCCGGCTAATGAGCACAAACAAGGTGGCGGTTTGGAACATAGTGTCCTGAATTCGATACCAATGAGACAAAATTATGACATATCGCCCACTGGTTTCATCGAACATAACCCGGGAATCCTTACCAGGCTATTCACTTTTCCAGGAAATTCGGTCGATTTGAGCGTTTTTTCGCTATTTTTGAGGCTTTTTTTTTGCAATAGCAGATCGCACATACTTAAACCCGGCCTTTGCCGAACCGGCAATCCCACGTGCAGCCGGAGTGCACACGCCGCCTCCTAAGGGCATATCTGAGGTCGCAGACTCACGCCCGGTCTCAGCCCTCATTGGATTTTGCATTATCGCGTGCGGTCACGGCCGCACGCTTGACCTCAATCCTCGTTTGATTTGGCATTATCGAGAATCATGTAGTCGAGCGGCAACTGCGTCGAATACTTGATCTGCTCCATCGCAAAGGCGGAGGAAACGTCGCGAATCTCGATCTTGGCGATCATCCGCTTATAAAAGGCGTCATAGGCGGCAATATCGGGCACAACGACTCGCAGGAGATAATCGACATCCCCGCTCATCCGGTAGAATTCGACCACTTCGGGGAATTCGGCGACCACCTCGGAAAAGCGGCGCAGCCATTCGATCGAATGAGTGGCAGTGCGAATCGACACGAAGACGGTGACCTTGGTGTTGACCTTCTCCGGATCGAGGATGGCGACTCGGCGCTTGATGACGCCGTCTTCTTCCATCTTCTGGATGCGCCGCCAGCACGGCGTCGTCGAAAGCCCCACTTTCTTGGCGAGATCGGCAACGGCAAGCGTCGAATCTTCTTGCAGAAGACGCAGTATTTTTCGGTCGAGGCGGTCCATGCGCACAACAGTCCTTTCGAATTATTTTCTTTGTATAACTCGATTCCGCGCAACTAAAAGAATTTTGTTTCAGGAAAGCAGCATTTTCGTCCGTTCCTGCAAGACCGGGAGCAATTCTTTCTCGAACCAGGGATTGCGCTTCAGCCAGCCGCTATTGCGCCAGCTCGGATGCGGCAGCGGCAGCACCGCCGGCGATCGGTTGGACAGAAGACAGTCACGCCATGCCCGCACCGTCTCGGTCATATTGTCCCGCCTTTCACCGGCCATATGCCAAGCCTGCGCATATTGGCCGATGACCAGTACCAGTTCGATCTGTGGCATGGCCGAGATCACCCTTTGCCGCCAGAGGGGCGCGCATTCGCGCCGCGGCGGCAGATCCGCGCCCTTGCCGTCGTAGCCAGGAAAGCAGAAGCCCATCGGGACAATAGCGAATCGGTCGCGGTCATAGAAGCTTGCCCTGTCAACGCCAAGCCATGACCGCAGCCGGTCGCCTGAGGCATCGTCGAACGGCAGCCCGCTCTCATGCACCCGAAGCCCGGGCGCCTGCCCGGCGATCAGGATGCGTGCGCTCGACGAGATCACGGCCACCGGGCGCGGCTCGTGCGGCAGCCGGTGCGCGATGCCTTTTGCCGGCGCGTCTCGACAGATGCGGCAGGAGGCGATCTCCCGCCGCAGCGTCTCCAGCATGGCTTCGTCGGTCATGACTTTACTCCCATCCGACGATCCGCCCGATGAGGTGCAGGGCGCCGTCGAAACCGGAACTCTGGCGCGCATGGTCGCGCACATCGCGTGGCCGCTCGAAAGTCCCGGCCCAGAGGCCCGCCTTTTGAGCCTTCGCGTCGGCCTCCTCCTTGGCATAACCGCCATAGGAGATGGCCATACCCTGGCGCACCATGGCGGCATTGATGTCGCCGCCCGCCCCGCTCCGGCAGATGACGAGCAGCCTGTCGTAGCGGTCGTGCCGGCTGCCCTGACAAAGTGTTCCGGATGCCAGCACCATGCCCTGCAGCGCCTCGCGCGCCGCGCGGCCACAGGCCCAGGCCTTCCCTGCCCGCTCGCAGCTCTGGTTGAGCTCCGGCGCATCGATGCCTTCGAGGCGCAAACGTTCGGCTCCCAATGTCAGACTGTCGCCGTCGGCGGCATGGAAAGCACCCATATGCTCGATTTTTGTCGCATCATTGAGCTTGGCGGCGATCAGCGCCACGAGCGCCAGCAGGGCAAAAGCGGTCACGCCGTCGCGAATCAGGCGCAGGCCCCGTGTCACGCTTTTGCCTCCTTAAAAAACAAATCCTTGGCAAAGATGGCAAACATCTTCTTAAGAATTGTCGATTAAGCTCTTATCCACCCTGGGATGAAGTTTCAACGTGCACATGAGTACCGGCGTAAGCACATCGACCGACAAGATCATCGTCGACAGGTCGCGCAGCCACCGCAATAAGGCCGTTTCCAAGGCCGTGCGGCAGACGCGCGAACGTCTTCAGTCCGGTCATGCGTCAAATTCCTCCTTCGATCGTGACGTGCTCAACATGTATGTGGCATCGGTGCTGCAGGGCGCGACGATCATGCCGCTCTTCGTCGTCATCATCACCGCGCTTGGCGTTTATTTCACCCAGAATACGCAATTGCTCTTCTGGGCGCTGCTGACACTCACCTGTCACACCGGCAATATCCTGCTGGCGCGGCGCGCACGCCGGCAGGAAATCACCTCCGAGAGCGCCCGCAAATGGCGCCGCCTGCTGCTGCTCGGCCAGTTCCTGCTCGGCTGCTGCTGGGCCGTCTTCGCGCTGCAAGGCTGTGACACCTGCGAGCCGTCGAGCTTCATTCTCTATAAGGGCGCGACGCTGCTGATCGCGCTCTCCGTCACGGCGATGTCGAACTTCATGCTGACGCCCGCCGTGCTCGCCGCCTTCTCGCCCGCGGTCCTGGCGCTAGCCGCCAAGAGCGGCCTGTCGCGGGACCTCCTCGAAATCAGCCTGACGGGGGCCTTCACCACCACCCTGGTCTTCTTCAATTATATCAGCGACCGGCTCTTCAAGTCGAACCTCAGAATTCTCTCATACCAGTCGGAGAAGGACGACCTGATCGCCGAGTTGGAAGTGGCGAAATCGATGTCGGACGAAGCTCGCCGCCGCGCCGAAGAGGCAAACCTCGCCAAGTCCCGCTTCCTTGCCTCCATGTCGCATGAGCTCAGAACCCCGCTCAACGCCATCCTCGGCTTTTCTGAGGTGATGTCGGCCGAAGTCATGGGGCCGCTCGCCAATCCGACCTACAAGGAATACGCCGGCGATATCCACCGCTCCGGCCAGCATCTGCTCGATCTCATCAACGAGATCCTCGACCTGTCACGCATCGAGGCCGGCAAATACGAGCTGAGCGAGGAGGCGATTTCGCTGCTCGATATCACCGAGGATTGCATCGGCATGGTCCAGCTGCGCGCCCGCGCCAAGAACATTGCCATTTCGGACCAGTTCGAGCGGCAGCTGCCGGCCATCTGGGCCGACGAGAAGTCGATGCGCCAGGTGGTGCTCAACCTTCTCTCCAATGCCGTCAAGTTCACGCCGCAGGGCGGCGAGATCCACGTCAAGGTCGGCTGGACAGCTGGTGGCGGACAGTACATCTCGATCAAGGACAACGGCCCCGGCATTCCGGAAGAAGAGATTCCCGTCGTCCTGTCGGCCTTTGGCCAGGGCTCGATCGCCATCAAGAGCGCCGAACAGGGTACCGGCCTCGGCCTGCCGATCGTCCAGGCGATCCTTGCCAAGCATGATGGGCAGTTCCTGCTGAAATCGAAGCTGCGCGAGGGCACCGAGGTCATCGCCATCCTGCCTGCCAAGCGCGTGCTCCAGAGCCTGCCGGCCGTCGAGGAGGCTCAGGCCGTCTTGCGCAAGCGCAAGAGTTTTGCCTGATTCAGCTAAAGCACGATGCCGAGAAGTGTGAGCGGTTTTTCGGGCGACATCATGTTGGATTTTTAATTTGGATCCGGATTCAGATTTTCGGCCGATCCAGCGTGAAATCATCCAGATCCAAAGAACAGGTGCTTGCCGAGGACGAAGCCGAGATAAAGGCAGCAGGCGGCAATCATGCAGGTTACCGCGAAGGAGCCGAGATCCTTGGCATGTTTGCCGACGATCGAAATCTCCGGCGAAATCCGGTCGATCACCTCTTCAACGGCGGTATTCATCGCCTCCATCGAAAAGAGCCCGAGAAACAGAAGCACCGCGACGACGATCTCGCCGGCAGTGGCTCCCACCAACGCCAGCGCCGCGATCGAAACGATGAAGAAGCCAAGTTCCTGGCGGAAGGCTGCCTCTTTCAGCACCCGCAGGAAGCCCGCCCAGGAGTAGCTGGCGGCGGCGATGAAATGCCGAAGTCCGGTCTCTTTCGTCACCGCAGGCTTCGTCAAGATGCCCTCTCCTCTTCCCGTTGCATCACAGACCGGGAGAGGCTTTGCCGCCTCCCCTTCGATGAGCGAATACGCAAATACCGAATCCATTTGGGCGGCGCAAGCGAACGCGTGCGGATCGACGGCGCCAGCCGCGGCCTTAATGCTTATTCGACACACCCGCCTGGGCGAAGGTCGCCATGCCGGAATGGCAGGCGGCGGCGGCCTTGACGATGCCGGCGGCAAGCGCCGCACCGGTGCCTTCGCCAAGCCGCATGCCGAGCGCCAGAAGCGGCGTCTTGCCGAGCATCTCGATTGCGCGAAGATGTCCGGGCTCGCCGGAGACATGGCCGATCAGGCAATGATCGAGCGCGGACGGATTGGCGGCCTTCAGGATCGCTGCCGCCGCGGTCGCGACATAACCGTCGATCAGCACCGGGATGCGCTCCATGCGAGCAGCAAGAATGGCGCCGGCCATCGCCGCGATCTCGCGGCCGCCGAGCCGGCGCATGATCTCGAGCGGATCGTCGAGATGGTCACCATGCAGCGCCACCGCCTTTTCCACCGCCGCGATTTTGCGCTCGAGCATCTCACCTTCCGAACCGGTGCCGGGTCCCACCCAGTCACGCGCCGAACCGCCGTAGAGCGCATAGTTGATCGCCGCCGCAATCGTCGTGTTGCCGATGCCCATCTCGCCGATGCAGAGCAGGTCGGTGCCACCGGCGATCGCCTCCATGCCGAAGGCCATGGTCGCGGCGCAATCGCGCTCGGAAAGTGCTGCCTCCTCGGTGATATCACCAGTAGGATAATCGAGCGCCAGATCGAAGACTTTCAGTCCGAGATCATAGGCGACACAGATCTGATTGATCGCAGCACCACCCGCTGCGAAGTTCTCGACCATCTGTTGCGTCACCGTTGGTGGAAAGGGCGTGATGCCCTGCTTGGTGACGCCGTGATTGCCGGCAAAGATCGCCACCAGCGGCCGGTTGACGGCAGGTGTGCGGCCGGTCCAGGCGGCAAGCCAGAAGGCGATCTCCTCGAGCCGTCCGAGCGCGCCCGGCGGCTTGGTCAGCTGCGCGTCACGTTCGCGCGCGGCCACCAGCGCGCGGGCATCCGGCCCCGGCAGGTCACGAAGCAGGGTACGGAAATCGTCGAACGGCAGGCCTGAAACGCTCATCTGTGCGGTTTTCCTATAAATCCGGGTATTTCTTGTTTTTTCCACGCAAATCAGCTTCTTTGCGGATGGCAACTCTCTTAAAGCGGGCGGACGAGGCGAACAACTCCAAAAGCGCAGCCGCGACCATAAGCCGAGATGACCTCCGGCAGAACGAAGCAGAATGAAGATTAATGACTATGCGGTCGATACCGCCCGCGCCGTCGCCTTCCTCAGCCGCATTCCCATGCCGCAATCGCTGTTCAAAGGCTATGACGGCAGGCTCGGCCCGCTGGTGCGCGCCTTTCCCTTCGCCGGCATCGTCATCGGCTTCATCCCTGCACTCGCCCTCCTCCTGCTTTTGGGGCTGCGCGCCGATCCGCCGATGGCAGCCCTGATCGCGCTTTCCATCCAGGTCTTCGTCACCGGCGCGCTGCACGAGGACGGCCTGGCCGATACGGCCGACGGCATCGGCGGCGGCAAGAGCCGCGAGCACAGCCTCCTCATCATGAAGGACAGCCGGATCGGCACCTATGGCGCGATAGCGCTGATCCTCTCCTTCGTGATCCGCGCAGCCGCGCTTGCCGCCATCGCCCGCCATTCCGCGCCCCTCACTGCCGCGCTTGCCATTCCCGCTGTCGCGGCGCTGAGCCGCGGCGCCGTCGCCTGGCACTGGCAGCGGTTGGCGCCGGCAAAGGCCGATGGCGTGGCCGCCTCGACCGGCCAGCCGGACGAGGCAGCGATGCAGTTTGCGCTCGCCTCAGCCGGCCTCGTGGCAGCACTTCTGATCTGGCCGGCCTTCGGCCTGCGGCCGCTGGTCGCAAGCCTGCTCGCCACCGGCATCGCAGGGTTTGCCTTCACCGCTTTCATCCGCCGCAAGCTTGCCGGCCACACTGGCGACACGCTGGGCGCAACGCAGCAGATTTGCGAGATCGCTACCCTTTGCGCCCTTGCCACGGCTCTTTGAAACTCCGATATATCCACCATGCAAACACCCTGCGTTCACGTCTGCTCCCTGGTTTCAGCCACCGGATTTTGCGCCGGATGCGGCCGGACTCTTCAGGAAATCGGCGGCTGGATGAGCTACTCCGACACCGAGCGAAGACGGATCATGGCCCTGCTGCCGGCAAGGCTTGCAGGCGCCGTCAGTGTGTCGAACCACATGAAACCAAGCCTCGCCCGCGGGCCGGAGCGGCCCTTATGATCCGTTTGACCGTCTTCCTCGTCGTGATCGGCATCGGCCTTGCCGTGCTGATCGTCAACAATGACAGCGGCCGCATCCTCGGCCTGCAGAGCGATGACTTCGGACGCGTCGTCTATCTACTACCGATCGCGCTGATGCTGTCGGCCGGCATCTGGGCGAGCCGGCGCAGCGTCGGCGAAACGATGCGCCAGATGATGATCTGGCTGGTCATCATCCTGGCGCTCGTGACTGTCTATCTCTATCGCCAGGAAGCGCTCGGCGTCGGCAACAGGCTGCTCGCCGGCCTCGTTCCCGGCCACGCCGTCGTCGTCACCACAAGTGAGGGCGGCCAGGAGATCATTCTGCACAAGCTACTGAACGGCCATTTCGAAGCCGATGTCGCGGTCAATGGCCAGACGATCGAGATGCTCGTCGATACCGGCGCCAGCATGGTGGCGCTGTCGCGCGAAGATGCCGAACGGATCGGCATCGACCTCTCCCGCCTCACCTATTCTATGACCGTCATGACCGCCAACGGCCGCGGCCGTGCAGCACCCGTCACCCTCGACCAGGTGGCGATCGGCCCGATCATCCGCAACAATGTCACAGCCAGTGTCGCCGAAGACGGCCGGCTCGACCAGAGCCTGCTTGGCATGAGCTTCCTGGAAACGCTGGGCTCGCTGCAGATGCAGACCGACGAACTCCGCATGCGCGATTAATACGGCTCCGCCGCTTTACGGCGGCAACCGGATCTGGCAGCTTGGGCGCAAGAACAACAAGACCACAAAGAGCAAAAAGAAACTCCTAGTCTGGTGGCACCGCATGTTCGACCGGCCTTCGCCTTGGGCGAGGCCTTGATCCATGGGTGCGACAGGAGTTTCGCAATGAATTCAGTCTGGCCGATCGTCATCGGCGGCGTTCTGCCCGCCCTGTTCTGGGGCATCACCGCCATCTTCCAGAAGCAGAGCGCCACATCAGCCACCGGCTCCGCCGTCTATCTGATCGCCTTTGGCGCTGCCTGCGCGCTCGCCGGCCTGATCGCAGCACTGATCTGGCGCCCTGCCCCATGGACCGCCGAAGGTCTCGGTTTTGCTGCCACATCAGGCGCCTGCTTTGCCGTCGGCACCGGCCTCATCAGCTTTGCGCTTTTCACTTACGGTGTCCCCGTCTCGAAACTCGCGCCGATCTGGAGCTGCAACGTGCTGGTGACGCTGGCAATCGGCGCCGTCTTTCTCGGCGAAGCCTCCGAGCTCGACACAATGAAGCTCGTCGCCGGCACCCTCCTCATCATCTCGGGCGCCCTTCTCGTCAGCAGCGCCTGACGGGAGACGGACGCAGCAGCATAAGATAAGCAGTTCGCCGCCAAATGCTCCTGCGTTGCAGCGTGTTCTGCTTTGTTGCTATCCTGCGTTCAAGGCGTCTCGGCGCGCCATACTGGAGCCCGATATGAACCCACGACAATTGAAGACATTCCTCGCAGTGATCCGGCACGAAAATCTCACGCGCGCCGCTGCCGAGGTCAATCTCGCTCAGTCAAGCCTCAGCGACCAGATCCAGGCGCTGGAAGAGGAATTGGGCGCGGAACTCTTCCTCCGCTCCCGGCAGGGCGTCGTCCCGACACCCGCAGGTGCGGTCCTCAAGGCTTATGCCGAGGAGATACTGGCGCTGAGCGACGAGGCGAAGGCCGCCGTCAGCGCCGCAGCCGGCAGCGCCGGACAGTCCATCACCTTGGGCACGCTCGAAACCATAGCCGCCGAAAGGCTAGCGCCCTGGCTGTCACTCTTTCGCAAGAAGAACCCACGCGTCGGCCTCAAGCTTAAGGTCAACGGCAGCGGCGAATTGCTTGCGCAATTGCAGCACGGCTCGATCGACGTCGCCTTCACCTTCGATCGCGAGCAGCAGGATGAACGCTTCTTGACGCGCCGCATCTGCAGCGAACCGCTGGTGCTGATTGCCGGCCGCGATGCGCAAGCCCGGCCGCCGGAAAGCCTCACGGCACTCAGCACCGTGCCCTTCGTCGCCACCGAAACCGGTTGCGTCTACCGTCACCTGTTCGACACCGCCTTTGCCGAAGCAAACATTGCAGCACCATCAATCGTCACGGAAGCTGACAGCATCGCGACGATCATCCGACTCGTTGCATCCGGCCCCGGTTATGGCCTCGTGCCGCGCCTTGCGCTCGGCCCGGCCGCCACACGGGGCGACGTCGTCGAACTGCCTTGGCCGGGCAAACCACCCGCAGCCTCGCTGGTGATGATGTGGCGGCGCAGGCGCGTGCAGCCGCCGGCGCTTACCATCCTGCTGCAATCTGCAAGCGAAGAACTCTCGCCGCTCAGATCAGCCGATGCCCTCCTTCGACATGCAGGATAGTGCCTGTCGTGAATCCGTTGCCGATCAGGAAGCGGATCGCATCGGCAATATCATCAGGCTGTCCAACGCGCCCCGCCGGCAGGCGCTGCGCCATCGCGTCGAGCGTCGCCTGCTTGGCGTCGCCGGCGACGAAGCTCCAGATCGGTGTATCCACCCATCCGGGCGACACCGCGTTGATCCGGATCGGCGCTAGTTCGACTGCAAGTGCCCTGACCAGGCCCTCCAGCGCCGCATTGACGGCGGCGACCACCGATCCACGCGCCGCGGGCCGGTAGGCCGCAACACCTGACGTATAGGTGATCGATCCTGAGGGCGGCAAATGGGCGGCACCATATTTCGCCAGCATCAGCGGCCCGTAGAACTTGCTCTCGACCACTCTTTGCGCCGCCGCAAGCTCAATCGAAGGCAGCAGCTGATAGGCTCCTCCGATATCTGCCGCCGTGCTGACGATGTGATCGACCGGCCCGCCATTGCGGAACAGCGCCGCGACCTCTTCCTCCCGCGATATGTCGACAGCAATCGTCGCCACTCCAGGATGGTCACCGAGAGCGCGGCGGGCCGCCGCAAGCCTATCTTCGCTGCGTCCTGCAATCGTCACCGCCGCCCCTTCCCCGAGCAAACGCCTCGCCAGCGCCAGCCCCATTCCGGAACTGCCGCCAACAATAATGATCTTCGCGCCTTCGATCCTGATACCCGTCATCTGCCGTCTCCTTCTTGGCTGACGCAGCAGATGCCTCAGGCCGGAGCGGAAGAAAAACGGAAGAAACCGATGACGTCATCGAGTTTTCCGATGGTTGTTTCAGAAAACGATCAGTTGCGCAGCCGGTAACCGGTCTTGAAGATCCAGGCGAGTGTTCCCAGGCAGATCACCAGGAATACCGTGATCATCGCCAGGCTGATCGCCGGATTGACATCGGCGATCCCGTAAAAGCTCCAGCGGAAGCCGCTGACGAGATAGAGCACCGGATTGAGGTGGCTGACCACCTGCCAGAAGGGCGGCAGCATGCTGACCGAATAGAAACTCCCGCCGAGGAAGGTCAGCGGCGGCACGACCAGCATGGGAATGAGGTTCAGCTGTTCGAAATTGCCGGCCCAGATGCCGATCATGAAGCCGAACAGACTGAAGGTGATCGCTGTCAGCAGGAAGAACAGGATCATCATGAAGGGATGCTCGATCCTGACGTCGACGAAAAGATTGGCTGTCAAGAGAATGATGAAGCCGATCAGCATCCCCTTGGTCGCCGCCGCCCCGACATAACCGAGCAGGATCTCCGTCATCGCCACCGGCGCCGAAAGTACCTCGTAGATCGTGCCGGTGAATTTCGGGAAATAAATGCCGAAGGAGCCATTGCTGATGCACTGGCCAAGCAGCGTCAGCATGATCAAGCCGGGTGTGATGAAGGCGCCGTAGGACACGCCCTCTACCTCCTGGATACGTGAACCGACCGCGGCACCGAAGACGATGAAATAAAGCGAGGTTGAGATCACGGGCGAGATGACGCTCTGCAGCAGAGTGCGGCGCGTACGCGCCATCTCGAAGAAATAGATCGATTTGACCGCTTCAACGTTCATTTGCCCGCTCCCACCAGCGCCACGAAGATGTCCTCGAGCGAGCTTTGCCGCGTCGAGAGATCCTTGAAATGGATGTTGTTCTCGCCGAGTCGGGTCAGCAGTGCGGCGATGCTTTCCTGCTCGTTGTCAGTATCGAAATCATAGGTCAGCCGATTCCCGTCCGCTTCCAGCGTCAGTCCATTGCCGGCAAAACAGTCCGGCAGTCGGCTGAGCGGTTCGGTGAGATCGAGAATGAGCTGCTTGCGGCCGAGCTTGGCCATCAGCGCCGCCTTGTCCTCGACGAGCAGCAATTCGCCGCCATTGATGACTCCGACGCGGTCGGCGATTTCCTCCGCCTCTTCGATATAATGAGTGGTCAGGATGATGGTGACGCCGGAGGCCCTAAGCTCTTCGACGACATGCCACATGTCCTTGCGCAGCGTCACGTCGACGCCGGCGGTCGGCTCGTCAAGGAAAAGAATATCCGGCTCATGCGAGAGCGCCTTGGCGATCAGTACCCGTCGCTTCATGCCACCGGAGAGTTGGCGCAGCATATTGTCCTTTTTGTCCCAGAGCGAGAGTGCGCGCAGCACCTTCTCGATATGGGCCGGATTGGCTTTCTTGCCGTGCAGACCGCGCGAAAAGCTCACGGTATTGAACACCGTCTCGAACTGGTCGGTGGTCAGCTCCTGCGGCACCAGCCCGATCATCCCGCGGGTGGCGCGGAAATCCTTCACGACGTCGTGGCCGGCGACCAACACCCGGCCGCCGCTCGGATTGGCGATGCCGCAGATGATCGAGATCAGCGTCGTCTTGCCTGCACCGTTTGGCCCGAGCAGCGCCAGGATCTCACCCTTTTCGACGTCGAGATTGATGCCCTTCAGGGCCTCGAACCCATTGGCATAGGTCTTGGTGAGGTTCTGAACGGAAATGATGGGGGCCATGCGGGACTCTTGCGGATTCTTGGAAGTTACTTCGGCCGCTATATAGTCCCTTTGTAACGCTTTAACATCCTTAAGCCATGAACACTGCATTCACGCTGCTAACACAGTTGGCCCGCTGACCTGCTGACGCGGGCGAAGTAGCCGGCATCGGGTTTTGCGAAAGAAAGGCAGCGCCGGCGTCAGATGTCATCATACGGTGATATTCATGCCCGATAAGGGAGCCGAGGCCAGCACCGGCATCCGCCCCGCCGCCCACCCCTTTGCGGAGCCGTCTCCGGGTGTTCTCGTTGCGCCCCTTTTTCGCTGCCTCGGCATGTAGTCAAAGTTATTGTTCAGTCACGAAGTGCTTGGAACCGGCCAGTATCCCCTGTTCACCCGCGTTCCGTCTTAGCCGGCCCTGCGCCGGCTTTCTTTTTATGTGCCTCTTCTCCGCTCCTCGCTCTTTCCGTGATCCATTGCGGATGAAAGCGACCAAGGGTGCACCCTTACAGCTCGTCGTAATTGAACCAATCGAAATCCGCTGCCTTCGCCCGACCCGACGTATCGAAAGCGAATACGCCAGCGAAGGCGCCGGTGAAGGAGCCGTGTTCGCCACGTCCGCCCTCGTCGGAAATCACGCCGGCGTCAAGGATCGGGCCGATCGGCTGCCAGGCGCCCTTGCCTTCTGTCTGCCAGAAGAATCGCAGGTCGTTCTCGCGGATTTCCATGGCGAGCTGAACGCGGCCCTCGGCGGCGATCGAAACCCCGCTGTCGGCGGGAAAGCTCAGGCGTCCGTTCGGGTAGTCGCCGTTGCAGGAGAGGATCGTCACGCAGCGGCCGAGTGTTTCGTGCAGCGTCACAGCAACCGCGTGGAACTTGTGACGGTTGTAGTAATGCGTCAGCCCCGCCACCTGCTGATAGGTGTCGGGCGAGAACTCGATCACGGTCTCGGCGCGGAAACTGTGGTGTTCCTGGCGGCGGGCGACCAGCGACTGTTCGAACCAGGAGCCGATGCTTTCGCGCGCAATCAGGCGCAGATGGCCGGGACGATCCGTGAGGTTAAAGATGCGCTTGGGCTCGGGCGTGCGCAGCCACTGGAAATCGGCAGGCAATGTGCCGCCGTCGAAGTTGTATTCGCTGCGCATCGGCTTTTCCACGGGAACCGCGCCAAAGAGGCCCGGCACATCGACATCGGGCACCGCGGTGCCGTTTTCAAGATAGAGCCAGTCATCGTCGCGCCAGACGCATTTCTGTAAGGATGTCTCGCGCCCCAGCGTGCAGCGCCGTTTCGGCGGTAGCGGCCGGCCGCAGAGATGGGTGTGATAGGCCTCGCCCTTCGGCGTCTCGACATATTGGCCATGCCCTGCTCGCTGCAGCACTGCGCCCGGATGATCCTTGGAGGTGATGAGATGCATGTTCGGATGCATCTCATAGGGTCCGTCGATCTTTCGCGACCGCGCCATGGTGACGGCATGGTCGTAGCCGGTGCCGCCCTCGGCGGTCGTCAGATAATACCAGCCATTGCGCTTGAAGAGATGCGGGCCCTCGACGAGGCCGAGCGGGCTGCCTGCGAAGATGTTCTTGATCGGCCCCTTCAGCGCCTTTGCCGCCGGATCCCATTCCTGCAGCAGGATGCCGTCGAAGGCCGGCGATTTCGGCGAGCCGCCATAGCTTTCGGTGCGATGGTTCCACTGCATGTTGACGAACCACTTGCGGCCGTCATCGTCATGGAAGAGCGAGGGATCGAAGCCGGAGGAATTGACATAGACCGGCTCGGACCAATCGGCCTCGATCGTAGGTGCCGTGACGATGTAGTTCGGCGCATCCTTGAAATTGCCGTCGTAACGCTTGACGTCGGTATAGACCAGCCAGAACTGCCCGTCGGCATAGGACAGGCACGGCGCCCAGATGCCACAGCTATCCGGATTGCCGCGCATGTCGAGCTGCGATCTCCGCTCCAGCGGCCGGCGCACCAGTGTCCAGTTCACCAGGTCCCGCGAATGGTGGATCTGCACGCCGGGATACCATTCGAAGGTCGAGGTGGCGATGTAATAATCCGCGCCGACGCGGCAGATCGACGGATCGGGGTTAAACCCGGGCAAGATGGGGTTGCGGATCATGACAGGGTCTCCTCCGACCGGCGGTGCTTTTTTGCTGTACGTACATCAGATTATAGCAGAAAAAGGCCCGGAAGACTTGCCTCCGGGCCTGACGTGACTATTCGCGTTCGGCGGACTTGGCCCAGAGGTTGATGTCGGCCTCGCGGGCATAGACGTCGATCTCGGCAAGCTCCTCGACACTGAATTCGAGATTGTCGAGCGCCTTGACGCAATCGACGATCTGCGACGAGCGGCTGGCGCCGATCAGCGCCGAGGTCACGCGGCCGCCGCGCAGTACCCAGGCGATCGCCATCTGCGCCAGCGTCTGGCCGCGCCTTTCGGCGATCTCGTTGAGCTTGCGGATATTGTCGATGATCGAGGGGCGGATGTAGTCGCGCTTGAGAAAGTGGTTCTGCGCCGCGCGGCTGTCTTCGGGAATGCCACCGAGATATTTCGTCGTCAGCATGCCCTGGGCAAGCGGCGAGAACACGATCGAGCCCATGCCGACCTCATCCAGCGTATCGAGCAGCCTGTCGTCCTCGACCCAGCGGTTGAGCATCGAATAGCTCGGCTGGTGAATCAGGCACGGTGTGCCGAGTTCCTTAAGGATCTTTGCGGCTTCGCGCGATCGCTGCGAATTATAGGAGGAAATGCCGACATAGAGTGCCCGGCCGGAACGGACGATATGATCGAGCGCGCCGCAGGTCTCTTCCAATGGTGTTTCCGGGTCGAAGCGGTGCGAATAGAAGATATCGACATAATCGAGGCCCATGCGCTTCAGGCTTTGGTCGCAGGAGGCGATCAGGTATTTGCGGCTGCCCCATTCGCCATAGGGTCCCGGCCACATGTCGTAGCCGGCTTTGGAGGAGATGATCAGCTCGTCGCGAAGCCCAGCGAATTCGGTGCGCAGGATCTCGCCAAAGGCAGTTTCTGCACTGCCGGGCGGCGGGCCGTAATTGTTGGCGAGGTCGAAATGGGTGATGCCGAGGTCGAAGGCCGTGCGGCACATGTCGATCTTGCGGTCATGCGGCGTGTCGCCGCCGAAATTGTGCCAGAGGCCGAGGGAGACGGCCGGCAGCTTCAGGCCGGAACGGCCCGTGCGGTTATATTTCATTTTCGAATAGCGGTCTGCGGCTGGTTGCCAGCTCATAAGACTCTCCTTGCTAAAATATCTATACAGTCGTGATGCTCGCCTTGTGTCGAGCATCTGCCGCCCGGCCTGTAGATCCTCGGCACAAGGCCGAGGATAACGACTTTGACGGTATGTCTCGCGGTCCAACGAGATACAGGCATTCTTCCTGTTACTTCAAGAGCGCCTGCGCTTCTTCGATGCCGAGGGCGGCCGGTTGCGTGCAGGTCGTCGTTAGGTCAATGAAACGGCCCTCCTCGCCCGATTTCAGGATCGAGGTCATGACGTCGACGCCGTGCAGCGTGCGGTCGAGCGAGCAGCGCGCATCGCGCCCCTCGATCAGCGCCATCACCATGTCGGCAAGGCCGGCGGTGCGGTAGTTGGCGCGCGCGCCGTTCGGGTTTTCCTGGTTGATCTTGCCGAACGGATGCTCCCAAGTCTCCAGCGGCTTGATGTCTTTATCGCGGCCGCTGGCCTCGACGGTGCCGCCGAAGAAGTTCGGGTCCGGCACATAGAGCGAGCCATCGGTGCCGTAGAGCTCCATATTGGCATGGCGGTGCGACCACACATCCCAGCTCGCCGTCAGCGTCACCGTGGCACCATTGACGAATTCGAGCAGCGCCTGGATCGTCGTCGGCGTCTTAACCGGGATGATCTCGCCATTGCGCGGCTCGCTGGTGATCGTGCGGGTGGGCGACGCCATCGAGGTCATGCCGCCGACACGTTTGACCGGGCCGATCAGATTGATCAGATTAGCGATGTAATAGGGGCCGAGATCGAGGATCGGGCCGCCGCCTGGCAGGAAGAAGAAGTCCGGGTTCGGATGCCACATCTCCATGCCGGGGCTCATCACGTAGCAAGCGCCCGAAGTCACCCGGCCAATGCCGCCGTCATCGATGAACTTGCGGGCGAGTTGGTGGGCGCCGCCGAGGAAAGTGTCAGGCGCGCAGCCGACGGCAAGGTTCTTCTGCTTGGCGATGCGGCGAAGCTCCTCGCCCTCTTCGAGCGAAAGCACCAGCGGCTTTTCGGAATAGACGTGTTTTCCGGCCTCGAGGATCGCCTTCGATACCCGGAAATGCGCATCCGGGATCGTCAGATTGACGACGACGTCGATCTCGTCATTGACGAGAAGCTCGTCGATCGTCTGCGCTTTGACGCCATATTCCTCGGCCCGCGCCTCGGCCGCCTGCGCGTTGATATCGGCGCAGGCCAGCACCTTCAACCCCTTGAAGAGCGGTGCCAGCGAGAAGTAAGTGGTGGAGATGTTGCCGCATCCGATGATGCCGACGCCAAGTTCCTTGGTCATGATGAAGCCTCAGTAGGTCTGGAAGGATGCGATCGAGCGGCTGATATTGCGATCGATGTCATTCGGGTTGTCGTGTTCGACGACGTAGTGCTTGGCCTTGGTGGCGCGCAACGCCGTCATCAGCCTGGCCCACTCGACCTTGCCGTGACCGACATCTGCCCAGCCGCTCTCATCCGTCGCCTCGCCGGCCGGTGCGATGTCCTTGACATGGACAGCGGTGATGCGCGGTCCGAGCTTCTCGATCCAGGCGAAGGGATCGGCGCCGCCGCGGATAACCCAGGCGATATCGGCTTCCCAGGAAATGTCGGGCGCGCCTTCGAAGATGTGCTCGATCGGCCGCGAGCCATCCTGCAGCTTGAAGAATTCGAAATCATGATTGTGCCAGCCGAATTCGTAGCCGGCAGCCTTGTAGGGCTTGCTGATCTCCTGCAGGCGTTTGCCGAAGGCGGCCCAGCCGGCAGCGTCGGACGGGCGTTCCTCGGCCGCCAGATGCGGCGCATAAATCGAATCCATGCCGAGGATCTTGGCAATGTTCAGCGACTTCTCAACCTCCTTCTCGAGGAAGTCGGGGCTGAAATGGCCGCTCGCCATAACCAGGCCATTCTTGTCGAGCTCAGCGCGAAGGCTCTTCAGCCCGGCATCGTCGAGATCGGCATAGATACCGCCGAAGCCCTCGACCTCCGCGTAGCCTGATTTGCCAAGTTTTTCGAAAATCGCCGAATAAGGCTGGAAGTTGCGGGCGCTATAGAGCTGGTAGCTGAGTTTCGTCATCATGTTCTCCTTGGGCCTCGTGCCCATTCTTGCAAGATCAATCCGCCGACTGGCAGGAATACAGGTCGTAGAATCGGAACTCCGGAAGCGCGCCACGATCAAGCGGCCGTGCCGGGGTAAAGGTGATGCGGCGGCTCTCGCCGGCCGCGAGATCGAAGGCATTGTCGGAATATTTGCCGTCCGTCTCGGTCTCGATCATCACGAAAAGCGCAAGTCCCCTAGCGGTGACGTTGATGTCGACGGAGCCATTCTCCTCGATATATTCGTGGGTGACAGCAAGCCCCGAGGGCTCCAGCTCCAGCGCCTTGTAGGTGCCGTTGACGTAATGCCCCTCGCCGCCCGTGCCGTTCGACGCGGTGAAGTGCCAGGCAAGCAGCGTTCCCACGGAAATATCGGAGACGTCGATGCTCGTGGCAGTGACGGACGCATCCGGCGAACACACAGCCTGCACGTCCTTCAAGTGCCGGCGTTCGCCCTTTACCGTCAGGATCGAGACTGCAAGATCAACGCTGACATCGGCAAGCGTGTCGTTGACCAGCGAGAAGCGGATCGTCTTTCCGTCATCGGAAGGAATGGCAGCGACCGCGACCGGCTGGAAGAAGCGCTTGACGAGGTAGTGCATCGCCTTCCAGCGCCCGCCATAGTCGAGGCTCGACCAGGAGGCGACCGGCCAGGTGTCGTTGAGCTGCCAGTAGATCGTGCCCATGCAATGGGGTTTGAGCGACCGCCAGTATTCCACCGCCGTCTTAATCGCCAGCCCCTGCTGGATCTGGGAGAGATAGACGAAGTTCGGAAAATCCTTGGGAAAGCGGAAATAGCGGAACATCGTGCCGGCGATGCGCTCGTTACCGCCGGCATTCTTCTGGTGCAGCTCCATGACGGGGGAAGCGACGTTCATGTCCTTCTCCTCGGCATAGGTCCTGATCACAGGCAGCGACGTATAGGACTGGAAGCCGAATTCCGAGCAGAAGCGCGGACGCACCGAACGGTAATTGTCGAACGACTTGTTCTCGTGCCAGACCGACCAGTAGTGCATGTCGCCGGACCCGTCCGCATGCCAGGCATCGCCGAAATCGAGATAGCCGGACGCCGGGCTCGACGGCCACCAGAGCGCGCCGGGCAACGCCTTCTTCACCGCCTGCTCGATGGTGCGGTTGAGGCGATCATAGGAGACGAGATAACGGTCGCGGTCCTTCCTCGATTCCTCGAACCAGGTGAGCGCCCCGACCAGCTCGTTGTCGCCGCACCAGAGCACGATCGAGGCATGCGAGGAGAGCCGGCGCACCTGGTAATCGACCTCGATCGTTACGTTGTCGAGGAAGTCCTCGGTCGAGGGATAGAGGTTGCAAGCGAACATGAAGTCCTGCCAGACCATGAGGCCCAGCCGGTCGCAGAGATCGTAGAAATGATCCTGCTCGTAGAAGCCGCCGCCCCAGACGCGGATCATGTTCATATTGGCGGCTTTGGCCGATTGCAGCAGGTCCTCGGTCTTCTCGGGCGAAGACAGCGAAAATAGCGCGTCGGCCGGGATCCAGTTGGCGCCGCGGCAGAAGATCTCGCGGCCGTTGACCTTGAAAGCGAAGCGGCTGCCTGATGCATCCGGCGTGGTGATCAGTTCGATGGTGCGAAGGCCGATCTGCTTGGACACCTCATCCGTCGGCAATTGGACAGAAAGCCTGTAGAGCGCCTGCTCGCCGCTGCCAGACGGCCACCAGAGGCGCGGATTGTCGATATGGAAGAGGTGGTTGACATGGGTCTCGCCATTGACGCCGACATCCAGGCGCACGCGCTCGCCGTCGAGCTCAAAATAGACCTGGGCAATGTCTGGCCCCTTGGAAAACAGCGTCGCCGTCACTTTGAGATCGACCGAACCGTCATTATTGTGGGTCTGGCGGGTGACGACATGTTCGATGCGCGCCGTTTCAAGCTTTTTCAGCGCGATCGTCCCGTAAAGGCCGAGCGGCGCAATGGCGATGTTCCAGTCCCAGCCGAAATGGCATTGCGGCTTGCGCAACATGTTGCCGTCGGGGATTGGCGAATTGCCGGTGCTGTAGGGAATGTAGAAGGGCTGCTGCTTCTGCCGCGCAGCAGCAACAGCGATGCTGGAGGCAAAGACGATGCGGATGCTGTTGTCGCCTGATTTCAGCATGCTGGAGACATCGGGCCGGTAGCGGCGGAAGCTGTTGTCGGCTTCGAGCGCCAGGAAGCCGTTGACGTGGACGCTGGCGACCGTGTCGAGATAATCGATATCGAGATACCAGTCGCCTTCGACCTCAGGAAGCGTGAAGCTGCGCTCGACCGCCCATTCGCGCTCGGCGACCCACTGCACCTTTTCCTCGTTGCGGCCGAAATAGGGATCGGGGATCAGGCTTGCGCGGTGGAGCGCGGAGTGCACGTCGCCCGGCAAGATGATTGTAGTGCGGATCTCGCCGTCGACAGAGGCAAGCTGCCACGAACCGGAAAGGTCGATGTTGAAACCGTTCTTCGGCAAGGATGTCATAGTCGTATCCCGATCGGGCCGCTCCTGGGACGCCGGACAAGCCGGACCGCGGCCGAATTTGGCTGGCCTGATGGCCGATTGGAGGTAGGGCGGCGCCATTTCGGCCCCGCCCGCAGAGTTCTCTAGAGACGCAGCTCGCTTTCGGCATCGAAGACCGAGGCGACCGTCATGTCGAAGCTGAGCTTCACCTTGGCTCCGACGTTGAAGCGGCGCGCACCGTTGACACGTACCGACATCGTGTGACCGGCATGTTTCAGCCACAGCAGATTGTCCGCGCCCATCGGCTCCTCGATATCGACGGTGGCGTCATGTTCTTCGCCGCCGGTATTCTCGTTGACCTTGATGTGTTCTGGACGGACGCCGAGCACCACTTTGCGGCCGGGCTGCAACGTCTCGCTAGCGTCGTAGGCAGCGAGCGAGAAAATGACGCCGTTGGCCAAAAAGGCAATGCCGTCGCCTGATTTGACCAGCTCGCCATGCAGGAAATTCATTGACGGCGAACCGATGAAGCCGGCGACGAACAGATTGCGCGGCCTGTTGTAGATCGTCGTCGGATCGTCGAGCTGCTGGATGATGCCGCTCTTCATGATGGCGATGCGGTCGGCAAGCGTCAGCGCCTCGATCTGGTCGTGGGTGACGTAGATCATCGTGTTCTTCAGCGACTGGTGCAGGCGCTTGATCTCAACGCGCAGCTCCGAGCGAAGTTTGGCGTCGAGGTTGGACAGAGGCTCGTCGAACAGGAAGACGTCGACATCGCGCACCAGTGCCCGGCCGATCGCCACGCGCTGGCGCTGGCCGCCGGAAAGCTCGGCCGGCTTGCGCTTCAGGAGCGGCTGAATCTGCAGGATTTCGGAGGCGCGCGCCACCCGCTTGTCGATCTCTGCCTGCGGCACCTTGGCGACGCGAAGACCGAAGGACAGGTTCTTCTCGACGGTCATCTGCGGATAGAGCGCATAGGACTGGAACACCATGCCGATGCCGCGGTCCTTGGGCTCTTCCCAGGTAACGTTCTTGCCCTTGATGAAGATCTGCCCTTCCGACGCATCGAGCAGGCCGGCGATGCAATTCAGCAAGGTCGACTTGCCGCAGCCGGACGAGCCGAGCAGCACGAGGAATTCGCCGTCGTTGATGTCGAGATTGAGATCCTTCAGCACGCTCACCGCGCCGAAATTCAGGGACAGATCCTTGATGGAGACGCTTGCATTCATATTCATGAGATCAACCCTTCACTGCGCCGGCGGCGATGCCGCGGACGAAAAGCCGTCCCGACACGAAGTAGACGATGAGCGGCACGAGACCCGTCAGGATCGTTGCCGCCATGTTGACGTTGTATTCCTTCACGCCCTGGACGGAATTGACGATGTTGTTGAGCTGCACGGTCATCGGATAGGTATCCGGCCGGGTGAACACCACGCCGAACAGGAAGTCGTTCCAGATGCCGGTTACCTGCAGGATCATCGCGACTACGAAGATCGGCAGCGACATCGGCAGCATGATGCGCAGGAAGATCTGCCAGAAGCCCGCCCCGTCGACACGCGCCGCCTTGAACAGTTCCTCCGGCAGCGACACGAAATAATTGCGGAAGAGCAGCGTCAGGATCGGCATGCCGAAGATCGAATGCACGATCACGAGGCCACTCAGCGTGCCGTATATGCCGATTTCGCGCAGGATGATGACGATCGGATAGATCATCACCTGATAGGGAATGAATGCGCCGATGATCAGGATCGAGAAGAAAAGCTCAGATCCTCTGAAGCGCCAGTTCGCCAGCGCGTAGCCGTTCACCGAGGCGATCGCGATCGAGATGATGACCGATGGCACCGTGATGCGCACCGAATTCCAGAAACCGCGCGACAGGCCATCGCAGTTGAGCCCGGTACAAGCCTGCGCCCAGGCTTTCACCCAGGGCTCGAAGGTGATCTCTACCGGCGGCGAAAAGATGTTGCCGAGCCGGATTTCGGGCATACCCTTCAGCGACGTCACCACCATCACATAGAGCGGCAACAGATAGTAGAGCGCTGCAATGATAAGCGTGCCGTAGAGCATGATGTTGCGCGCCGACACCGCCGGGCGCGGCCTGGGGCCGCTGGGGCCTTCGGCGAGTTTAGGCGCGACGGCGTCGATGCCGGCCGCGGTGGTGTTGAGAGTTCCTACATCAGCCACGCTTGCGCCCTCCGCCGAATTCCAGATAGGCCCACGGAACGATAATGATCGCGACTGTGACGAGCATCATGGTCGAGGCAGCAAAGCCCTGCCCCAGGTTCTGCGCCTGGAACATGTAATCGTAGACATATTTCGCCGGCACTTCCGAGGAGATGCCCGGTCCGCCCGATGTCTGCGCGACCACGAGGTCGTAGACCTTGACGATGCCGGAGGCGATGATCACGATCGTCGTGATAAAGACCGGCCGCATCATCGGGATCACGATGAAGAGATAGGTCCTCCACATCGGAATGCCGTCCACGCGCGCCGCTTTCCAGATGTCCTCGTCGATCCCACGCAGGCCGGCAAGCATCAGGCACATGACGAGGCCCGTTCCCTGCCACAGCGCCGCGATCAGAATGCCGTAGATGACGATTTCAGGCGTATAGAGCGGATTGAAGGTGAAACTCGTCCACCCCATCGAGCGCACCACCGCCTGAATGCCGAAATCGGGGTTCAGAACCCATTGCCAGACGAGGCCCGTCACGATGAAGGACAGCGCGAAGGGATAAAGAAAGATGGTGCGGAAAGTGTTTTCGAAACGGATCTTCTGGTCCATCAGCGCCGCGAGCATGAAACCGATGACCAGGCTGAAAATCAGCGAGAGGATGCCGTAGACAGCCAGATTCTCGATCGCCGTCACCCAGCGGGGTGCCGCCCAGAGGCGCTGGTACTGATCGAAGCCGACAAAGCTCAACCGCGGAAGGAGCTTGGAATTGGTGAATGAATAAAAGACCGTCCAAAACGTGCCGCCGACAAAGATCACCAGCGCCGTCAGGATCATCGGAATGGACGCAATCTTGGCATTCAGATTGCGCAGTAGCTTATTTGGCCGGCCTGCTCGCGCTTGACCCGTCATGAATACTTCTCCTCAAATCGCAGCTGCGACCAGTGACAGATCGGCAAGGCGCCGCCTGTCGTCTCCACCTCTGAAACCTGCTGAAGATACCAGAGAGACGCCGCCGCCCGCCGGACCATCACCGACCGTCCGGAACGATCCGGCCCCGATGGGAGCCGGACCGCAAGGGCAGCGAATCTGCTGATCAGTCAGCTGAAGCGATGATCCCGGCGAAACGCTTCTGAGCGTCTTCCGGTGTCATCGACGGATTGGCGAAGAATTCGGAGAAAAGGTCTTCCTTCTGCTTCTGGCTGTCGGCCGAAAGCAGCTGGTCGGTGCCTTGGATCACGTTGCCCTTGGCCAGGATGTCGAGACCCTTCTTCATGCAATCGTTGGCGGCAGCGAGATCGACGTCGCCGCGAACCGGCAGCGAACCCTTCTTCAGGTTAAAGGCAACCTGGGTCTTGGGATCGAGCAGGGTCTTGGCAAGAACGGCCTGCGCCTTGGACTTTTCTTCGTCCTTCAGCAGCGGGAAGTAAAAGGCGTCGCCGCCAGTCGAGATGATCTCGTTCACGCCGAGGCCCGGCAGGCAGGTATAGTCGGTACCGGCCTTCTGACCGGCGAGCGCGAACTCACCCTGCGCCCAGTCGCCCATGATCTGGCCGCCGGCCTTGCCTGTGATGACAAGGTTGGTGGCCTGGTTCCAATCCTGGACGTTGCTGCCTTTGGCCATGCGCCGAGCATCGTCGGCCGCCTTGAACACCTTGGCGATTTCGGGACCGGCGGCAACTTCAGCGTCCTTGTCCTTGAAGACCTTGTTGAAGGTATCCTTACCGGCAACCGCAACCATCAGCACGTCGAAGGCGCCTGTCGCCTGCCACGGCTGACCGCCGACGGCGAGCGGAATGATGCCGGCCTTTTTGAGAGCCGGAGCCGCAGCGACGAATTCATCCCAATTCTTCGGAACCTCGACGCCGGCCTTCTTGAAGGCGGCGTTCGAAAGCCACAACCACTGCCAGGAGTGGATGTTGACGGGAGCGCAGTAGATCTTGCCGTCGATGGTGCAGGAATCGAGCAGGCTCGACGGACGAATGATATCCTTCCAGTGCTCGGCGGTCGCCACATCGGTCAGGTCGCGCATCAGGCCGGCCTGAACGAGTTCCTCGGCCTGGCGGCCATGGTTGAACTGGGTGGCGCCCATCGGGTCGCCGCCAGTGATGCGGCTGATCATGATCGGACGGGCAGTGCCGCCGGAACCGGCGATAGCACCGTCGACCCAGTGGTTGCCGGTGGCGTCGAATGCCTTTGCCAGCTCGGCGACGGCAGCGGATTCGCCGCCCGAAGTCCACCAGTGCGTGACTTCGAGATCGGTGGCGTTGGCGGCGCCGAACGGAAGCGCGACCGAAGCGGCAAGCACGGCCGCCATTATACGGATTTTCATGAGTTCTCCTCCCTCACTGAAACGTTGCCGGAAAAACTTAGATCAATCGATTTCTCCACGCAACTGCCCGCAGGCAAATTTTTCCGCGATAACGGGAAATGCTACTTCTGCCTGTTTCCATCGGAAGCGCCGCATCCCCTGAAGCGAAATACAGTCGGCCGTTCTCGCACATGCGTTTTCAATTTATCTATTTGAATAAACATAATAATTTTGCACGATAAATTGAGCCGTGCGATTCAGCCTCTTCGCAATCGCAAAAAAACAGAGCACGAATTGCCGATTCAACCTATGCGTACAATGTTGCAACGCACACAACAAAAAGCACTCGACATTTCTACTGTATCGTTACAGATTGCATTCCTCAGGGAGGCGCGATTTTGGCAGGCGGCGGGCTTACGACGCTGGAAAAAGCCTCTATAAGCGACACCAATTCGCGCGAGGCAGGCCTAAAGGGATGGAAAACAAGGGAAATTTCGAGAACACGGCATCGACGCCGGCAGCGCGCGAGCGCCCGACGTTGAAGACGATCGCCTACATGACCGGCCTTGGCGTGACGACGGTGTCGCGCGCGCTGAAGGATGCGCCGGATATCGGGGCGGAAACCAAGGAGCGGGTGCGCATGGTCGCCCGCCAGCTTGGCTACCAGCCGAACAGGGCAGGTGTGCGCCTGCGCACCGGCAAGACCAACGTCATTGCCCTCGTTCTCAGCATCGACGAGGAGATCATGGGCTTCTCGAGCCAGATGGTCTTCGGCATCTCCGAGGTGCTATCCGGCACGCCCTATCATATCGTCATCACGCCGCATTCCCACAGCAAGGACCCGATGCTGCCGGTGCGCTATATCCTTGATACCGGCTCGGCGGACGGCGTCATCATCTCCCGCATCGAGCCGGATGATCCGCGCGTGCGGCTATTGAGCGAGCGCGGCATGCCCTTCGCCACACATGGGCGCACCGACGCGGGTCTCACACACCCGTTCCACGATTTCGACAACGAGGCCTTCGCGCATCAGGCGGTGGAAAAGCTCGTCAAGCGCGGCCGGCGCCGCATTGCCCTGCTGCAGCCGCCGAGCAAGCTCACCTACTACGCCCATATCCGCATCGGCTTCCAGACCGGCCTGCATGATTACGGCGCCGAGGAAGTGCCGCTGCGCGTCAACACCGACGCCCCGCTCGCCGACATCCGCGACATCGTCGAGGTGATGATGCGCTCGGCCAACGCCCCCGACGGTATCGTCTGTTCGGCCGGTAGCGCGGCAATCGCCGTCAATGCCGGCATCGAGGCCGCCGGCAAAGCGCTCGGCCGCGATCTCGACATGGTTTCCAAGCAATCGGTACCGATCCTGAACTGGATCCGCCCCGAGATCATCACCGCCCAGGAAGACGTGCGCCAAGCCGGCCGCGAAATGGCCAAAGCCGTCATCGCCCGCATCGACGGCGTCGAACCGGAACTGCTGCAGAGCGTCAGCCAGCCGACTTGGCCGGAGAGCGGCAGGTAGGCGGTCGGTTGAGGGAACGGACCGTCGGGCTCAAATCCGACGATCAGCTTTGGATCATCACAGGTCTGCGACGACGAAATTCACCAGTCGCCCCGGGACCAAAACTTCCTTGACCACCATTCTGCCGTCGAGCAAGGCCATGACAGCGGGTTCCGATCGCGCCGCCGCCAGCAGCGCCTCGCCGAGGTCGGCGGCAGCTTCGAAGCGGTGGCGAACCTTGCCGTTTATCTGCACGACATATTCGCGGGTTTCCATCTCGATCATCGCAGGGTCGAAGGTCGGCCAGGAAACCCATGTCAGTGTTTCCCCGTGACCAAGCTTGCTCCATAACTCCTCCGCGATGTGAGGCGCAAAGGGTGCCAGTAGCAACACGAATGTCTCCACCACTTCGCGCGGACGCGCGGCTTCTACCGTCAGTGCATTGGCCAGTTCCATCAGCCGGGAAACCGCGGTGTTGAACCGCATTGCGTCGATATCCGCCGTCACGGTCTTCACCGTCTGGTGGCGCAAGCACAGAAGCTGCGGGCTCGGGGCCGCCTCCTGCACCGCTGAGGAGAGTCCGTCGCTCTCGTCGCAAACAATACGCCAGGCGCGCTCTAGAAACCGGCGCACACCGATCACGCCAGCGGTCTGCCAGGGTTTTGCCGCATCCAGAGGCCCCATGAACATTTCGTACAACCGCAAGGCGTCGGCCCCGAACTGATCGACGACATCGTCGGGATTGACGACGTTCAACCGCGACTTCGACATCTTCTCGACGGCGCGCTGCACTTCGACCGGCCCAGCGAACCATCTGCCCTGCTCTTCGACGACGGAAGACGGCGCGTAATACCGGCCCGCCGCATCGCGGTAGGAATGAGCAAGGATCATGCCCTGGTTGAACAGACGCTGGAACGGCTCTTCCGTCGAAACGACCCTGATATCGTAGAGAACCTTGTGCCAGAAGCGGGCATAGAGCAGATGCAGGACCGCATGCTCGGCACCGCCGACGTAGAGATCAACCGGCATCCAATAGCGCTCGGCCTCGCGCCCGACGGGCTCGCGGGCGTTGCCGGGATCGAGGAATCTGAGAAAATACCAGCAGGAGCCCGCCCATTGCGGCATCGTGTTAGTCTCCCGCCGTGCCGGAATCTCGGTGGCCGGCACGATCGTTTCGACCCAGGCATGCGCACGGGCAAGCGGCGGTTCGCCATCCGGCGTCGGGGCGTAGTCGTCCAGCTCAGGCGGCAGCAGCGGCAGGCATTCCTCGGGCAGCGGCATCACCGAGCCATCCGCCAGATGCAGCACCGGTATCGGCTCGCCCCAGTAGCGCTGGCGGGAAAACAGCCAATCGCGTAGGCGATAGGTGACTTTAGGCCAGCCTGCGCCACTCGCCTGCAGCCAAGCAATCATGGCTTTCCTGGCCTCCGGCGCGGCCAGACCATTCAGGAAGTCGGAATTAACCATCCTCCCCTCACCCTCAAAGGCCGCCTTTTCGATGTCGTCCGCACTGTCGATCACGCGAATGATCGGCAGGCCGTGCGCGCAGGCAAAGGCGTGGTCCCGCGCATCATGGGCCGGCACCGCCATCAAGGCGCCGGCGCCGTAGCCCGCCAGGACGTAATCGGCCACCCAGATCGGTAGCCGGGCGCCGGTTGCGGGATTGACGGCATAGGCGCCGGTGAAGACGCCGGTCTTCTCGCGTCCAGCATCGGTACGCGTCGTTTCCTCCAATGCCTCGGCCTCGGCAATATAGGCGGCAACCGCCTCTCTTGCTTCGGGCGTGACGGTGGTGGCGACAGCGGGATGCTCCGGTGCGAGCACGATATAGCTTGCTCCGAATAGGGTTTCGGGGCGCGTCGTGAAGACGGTAATGCCCTCCGTGCCATGCTCGAGCGAAAAACGGATTTCGGCCCCTTCAGAACGCCCGATCCAGTTGCGCTGCATGGTTTTCAGGCTTTCGGGCCAATCGAGGCCATCCAGTCCCTCCAGCAGTCGGCCAGCATAAGCCGTGATGCGCAGCATCCACTGGCGCATCCTGCGGCGGATGACGGGATCGCCGGTCTCGACGTAACACCCGTCCTTGACCTCCTCGTCGGCGAGCACGGCGTTCTGTGCCGGGCACCAGTTGACCGCGACCTCGGCTTGATAGGCGAGGCCCTTCTCGAACAGCTTCAGGAATATCCACTGTGTCCAGCGCACGTAGGCAGGATCGGTGGTGGCGAACTCGCGGCTCCAGTCATAGGAGAAACCCAACCTTTGCACCTGTCCGCGAAACGTCTCGATATTGCGCTTCGTCGTGATCTCGGGATGCACACCAGTCCGCATGGCGTGGCGCTCCGCCGGCAGGCCGAAACTGTCCCATCCCATCGGATGCAGGACGTTGAAGCCGCGCATGCGTTTGTAGCGGCACGTTATATCCGTGGCAGTGTAGCCAAGGGGATGGCCGACATGCAGGCCCGCACCCGAAGGATACGGAAACATGTCGAGCGCGTAGAATTTCGGCCTGGCCCGATCGATTTCCGCGCGAAAAATATGGTGATCGGCCCAATAGGCCTGCCACTTCGGTTCGATCGTCCTGGGATCATAAGGCATGCATCACTCCTGGCGCCGACCGGCTCTGGCGGCGGCGTATCCTGAAAAATGGAGGCGTTCTTTGGTTCAGGAGCAGCTACGGCTGCCGGTGCTCCGGTGACGTCCGGCAGCCGCGGCTAAGTCGAAACGCGTGCGGAGTTGCGACGCAGAACGTCCGCGCGACTCTCCGGACGAAAAAAGCGCGATGTGGCTTTGGAAACGATCTGGTGTCCATGGACGGTGACTCAAGGCAAATAAGGAGAAAGCAAACGACAGTGTTAACCCGGCTCCGATCAGGAGGCCGTGGTGGTAAGTCGTGCGTCGCGTGCGCGAACGTCTGCTGCTTGAGTTGCCATAGTCATGAACCAAGAGTGCCCGATATGATCGCTTCTGCCAAGAGTGCATTCGCGCGAAAATCAGGATCTGTTCAAATCCCGCGGCGCGCTCTTTACCAGTTGATCGAGCACCGCCGCGACCTTCGGGTTGCGCACCTCGCCGCGCCGGCTAATCGCATGGATGCCGCGGTAGGCGGCTGGCGCCAGCGGCTTGACGGTGAGGCCTTCGCCAAAATCTCGAAGCGCCAGTCCGGGCATCACCGAAATCGAGCATCCGGCTTCGACGAGCGCGAACACCACTTCGAAACTGTCGCTGAAACCGTTGATGAGCGGCTCGAAACCGATGTCGCGGCAGGCCTGGCGGATCGCCATGGAATAGGCGCTGGAGGCGACGTCGAGTGCCCAATGTTCATCCCTCAGCTGTGCGAGTTCGATGACGGGCTCGCTCTCCAGCCTGTGGCCGGCGGGCAGAAGCGCGAAGAGCTGATCGCGGCAGAGGAACAGCGTGTCGACCGTGCCCTCGAGCGTGTGCGGATCGAAGGATATGTCGTCGGCAACGACGATGTCGGCCTGCCAGGCCCGGAGCGCGGCCACGCCTTCGGCAGGTCCCATCGTCGTCATGACGATGTTGAGATGCGGATGGTGGATCGCGAGCTCGCGCATCGCGGCCGGGATGAAGGAGGACGCCGCGGAGGGTTGGGCGGCGATCCTCAAGTCGCCGGCGACGATGTTCTGCAACTCGGCAATATCGGTTTTGGCTTCCTCGACGACGGTGAATATCCGGTCGGCATGCAGGACGAGCCTCTGGCCGGCCGGTGTCAGCATCACCCCTCGCCCGCGCCGCTCGACGAGCGGGATTCCAACTTCGTCCTCCAGTTGGGCGATCTGCTGAGAAACGGCCGATGAGGAAATACCCAGCGCGTCGGCGACCGCCGCCATCGTCTCGCGGCGCGAAAGCTCGCGAAGTGTGCGCAATCGGAAGAAATCCAAGCCTGTTTCCCCGGCTGATCAATTGGCCATAATTTCTAACCTATATACTTACTTTAATTAAGTGGACCTGAAGAAAGCTGCACCTTAGCCTTGGATTCGCAAGCGGGCATCGGTTCGAAAAAAGCCAAGATTGCCGGCCATCTCATGAGACGAACCAGGGGGATATCGACAGGATGCAGCAAAGCGGCGTGCCTTATTTCAGCCAATGGGAAACACCCGGCATGACACTGCCGGTGCTTGCCGAGGGATCAAAGGCCTTGCTGGGCGATTCGCTCTGGCGCCATTCTGGGGCCACGACGATCGAGGAATATGCGCGCTGGGCGGTCAATGTCTGTGGCATGGCCTGCCTGAAGATGATTCTTGCCGCACGCGGCGAGATCCATCCGACACTCGAGCTTGCCCGCGCCTGCACCGCCTATGGCGGTTATGTCGTCAACGAACTCGATGCCTCGATCAAAGGGCTGATCTACGCGCCCTTCGTCCGCTTCGCCACCGACCGTTTCGCACTTAGCGCGGAGACGATGACCGGCGTCGAGACATCGGCCATTCCCGACCTTCTGTCGAGGCGGCGGTTCTTCATCGCCTCGGTGAACTCGGGCATCCGCTGGCCGGAGCGCGAGCCGCCGTCGAAGGGCGGGCATCTGGTGCTGGTGACGGCGGCCTCGCAGGGGGCAATCCGATTCCACAACCCGTCCGGCCACGACGCGGCGAGCCAGGCCGATGTGACGCTGCCGCTTGCCGTCTTCGACCGCTTCTTCGCCAATCGCGGCATATCGGTCGACGCCTGACCTTTTCAACACCAGATCGTTTCGGAGGCTTTCATGACACCTTCCCCACACAGGCTGCGCATTGCCGTGCTCTTCGGCGGCCGCTCGGCCGAGCATGAGGTTTCCGTGCTCTCGGCAACCAATGTCATGGGCGCGCTCAAGCCCGAAAAATACGATGCCCTCCCCATCTTCATCACCCGTGAGGGGCAATGGCTGCTGAGCAGTTTCGAAGACGGCATATTGGCGACACCTTCATCGGGTGCGGAAATCTGCCTCGTGCCGGGCGGACGGGGCCGGATGCTGGCGATCCCTGTCCATGGCGCGCCGCATGAACTGGCAAGGATCGACATCCTCTTTCCTGTGCTGCACGGCCCGCATGGCGAAGACGGCTCAGTGCAAGGCGTGGCGGAGGTGGCCCGCGTTCCACTCGCCGGCTGCGGCATCCTCGGCTCCGCCGCAGCACTCGACAAGGACATTGCCAAGCGCCTGCTGAGGGCAGCCGGTGTGCCTGTTGCGCGAGCGGTGACGATCCATGAGGATGCTGTCCCTTCACTGGCAGCCCTCGAAGGTGAACTTGGTCTTCCGCTCTTCATCAAGCCGGCGCGGCAGGGATCGTCGGTCGGCGTTGCCAAGGTCCATGCCAGTCAGGAATTCGCGCGCGCCCTTACTGAGGCCTTCCGCCATGATCGCACGCTGCTCGCCGAGGAATTCGTGCGCGGCCGCGAGATCGAATTCAGCGTGCTGGAGAATGCGGCAGGAGAACTCTTCGTCTCCCGGCCGGGCGAGATCGTGCCGGCCGAAAGCCACGGCTTCTACAGTTACGACGCCAAATATATCGACGAGAAGGGCGCGGCGCTGAAAGTGCCGGCCGAACTGCCCGAGGAGGTCGAGACCGCGATGCGCGACGTGGCCGCCAGCGCCTTCCGAGCCGTCGGTTGCGACGGCATGGCCCGCATCGACTTCTTCCTGACTGATGACATGCAGTTCCTGGTCAATGAAATCAACACCATCCCCGGCTTCACCAATATCAGCATGTATTCCAAAGCGATGGCGGCAAGCGGCGTCGGATACGCCGAAATCATCGACAGGCTCGTCGACCACGGCCTGGCGCGCGCCCGTCGGGCCGCCTGAGATGGGAGCTTGAACATGAACAGGTCGGTCTTGATTTCGGGATGTTCCGGCGGCGGGAAATCGACGCTGCTTCAGGAGCTTGTTGCCCGCGGTCATGCCGTCGTCGAAGAGCCTGGCCGGCGCATCGTCAAGCAAGAACTTGAAGGCGACGGCGCAGCCCTGCCCTGGGTCGACATGGTGGCCTTTGCGCGCCGCGCGATCGAGATGGCGATCGCCGACCATGCAGCGGCGTGTGAGCAGACCGGCTGGATGTTTTTCGATCGCGGGCTGGTCGATGCGGCGGCAGCGCTTCAGCACCTCACCGGAGAACCTATCCTGGAAAAATTGAGCGTAGCCCACCGCTATCACCAGAGGGTTTTTCTGACCCCGCCATGGCCCGAAATCTACACGACCGATCCCGAGCGGCGCCATGGCTTCGACGAGGCTGTCGACGAATATGACCGGTTGGCCGCGATCTATCCGACGCTCGGCTACGACATCATCATACTGCCGAAAATCGCGGTCGCAGACCGGGCGGATTTCATCCTCGACTGCCTCTCTCGGGAAACGAGGCAGCAGTAGCGCGATCATCAGGGTCGTGCCTCCCGGCCGCCCACTCCGAGGGCTCAGCGCCTGCGAAAGACGCACCACTGGAACGACTGCCGGCCACCAGCGGGTGTCGTGTGCTCCTCGCGCCAGTCGCGCTGAAGCGCGAAGGTGGACGAGAATTCACTCGCAAGCGCTACCGCGTCGTAGCGCTGGACCGGCAGGCCGCTGCACCGTTCCGGCCCGTCCGGCGCGAAGGTGGCGATGATCACGGCGCTGTCCGGCGCCGTGCCGGTTTCGAGCGCATGCCGATAGGCCAGCCGCTGCTCGGGCTCGGTGAGGAAGTGAAAGACGGCGCGGTCGTGCCACACATCGTAATGCCGGTCGGGTTGCCATGAAGTGACGTCAGCAACCACCCAGGCGATCCGGTCGGCTTCATCCCGCAGCAGCGCCTTGGCGACCTCAAGCGCCGGCGCGGCGATGTCGAGGACGGTGAGGTCGGACCACCCGCGCTCAATAAGACGGTCGACAAGGTTCGATGCGCCGCCGCCCACATCGATCAGCGAGGCCGTGACCGGCAGTTGCAGCTCGTCCAGCGCTCGCAAGGAAGGCCCGGGCGTCGGCTGATACCAGCTGACGCTGTCGGCAGCTTTCGTGCGGTAGACCTCGTCCCAGTGTTCCCGCTTCGCGCCTGTCATCCGATATCCCCATCTCTTGCGGAGCCCGACATCCTAACAGATCAACATGTAGGGACTGAGACGTCCGCAACCAATGCAGTTCCCAAGACCACTTCCGCATTTCAGGAAGGGAGGTGCCGGTAAACGAGATCGGCGGGATCGGTTCGGGGTGCTGCGGGATCGAGACGCGCTCCCAGCCGTTCCGCAACCGCAACGGATGCGGCATTGCCGGGAGCGATATAGCTGACAAGCGATGGCAGCTTGAGTGTCGCAAAGGCCCAGTCGCGCAGCGCCAAGGCCGCTTCGGTAGCATAGCCCTTGCGCTCATATTCCGCATAGACGAACCAGCCGAGCTCCTTCTCTGGAAAGAGCGGCCCGTGATTGATCCCTACCTGACCGACGCATTCGCCAGTTTCGCTGAGCTCCATCGTCAGCGCTCCGTGGCCGAAAAGCTGCCAGAGAGCGACGTCGTGACAGAACATCCCCCACGCCGCGCGCAGATCGAACGGGCCGCCCATTCCGAGCGATCGCGGCGACGCCATCAACTGCGCATAGGCGGCGAAATCGTCGATATCTGGCATGCGGAGCCTGAGACGCTCGGTTCGGATGGTCATCGCGCCCGTTTCGGACATGTCGCCGCCTTCTCTGTCAGCTTGGTTTTGAAGTTTCGGCCGTTGAACGGAATATCCTAGCTTTCAAATGCCGGGGCGAATTGCAACGTCCCGCTTGGCCGGGATCCGCGAAAAACAATCCGCTGCACGAGCCGCGTATCGAGGTCGAGATACTTCAGTTGCCCGTCGCTGCTGAAACCGACACGGCTATAGATGTCGGGATTGCCGATCAACGCGCATCCGCTGGCACCCATCTCGTTCAGCAGTTCGAGACCTCTTGCAATCATCGCCTTACCGATGCCTTGCCGTTGTCTCTCCGGCTTGACCGATATCGGCCCCAGCCCGAACCAGCCATCATGCGCGCCGTCGATCGTCACCGGGGAAAACGCGACATGCCCCAGGATCTCGCCGTGCTGCTCTGCGACCAGCGATATTGTCAGATCACCGTATTCACGAAGTCTTCGAACAATCTCCGCTTCCGTCCCGTCGCTGTAAGACATCGGCTTGAAGGCGGTCGAGGTCAGATCATGGATCGCGTCGAAATCCTCCGGCGTTTCGTCTCGGATCAGCATCACGGTCAATTCCTCGGGCGCGTTGTCGTGTATAAATAACGTCTTATCCTATTGAAACGAAGTGTCGTAGACCCACGCGAATCTCGCGGGAATCGGTTGCCCCTCTTCCGCAGAGGATTTTCCGAGGCTATAGACGGAGAGGCGTGGGCACCGTCCTGCTGATCGAAACATCGAAGCGTGAAATCTCTGCCGGCACCGTCCGAAGGGTGTGAGCGTCTTCGCAACCAGAGGTTCTGCGATGAATAATATCGCCGATCACGGTGTTCGTTTCGGACGAATTGCCGCCATGCTGCCAGTCAAGGACATGACCAAAGCCTACGATTTTTATGCCAATGTCCTCGGCTTCCAGAAAATATTCGAGAACGGAAATCCTGTCGGCTTCATGATCCTGAAGCGTGATCGCGGGGAGCTGCATCTCACCTTGCAGCCGAGCCACAAGGCTGCGGACTTCAATGTTGCGCACCTGATGGTGGACGATGTCGATGCCCTGCACACGGTTTGCCGGCAATACGGGTTAAGAATCATCAAAAGCCTTCAGGACAAGGACTACGGATTGCGGGCATTCGTGTTTGAAGATCCCGACGGGAACCGCATCGACGTCGGTCAACCAATCTAGCCCGATCGCCGCAATTGGATGCCTTGCAGACTATCCGATCGGGCCTGCGCAGGGAGCGCCACCCCAGCGGATCGTAGATGGAGAATTTGAGGGCACAATGACGAAAAAGCCCGGCGCGACGGCCGGGCTTTTCCTCGATCTCTTCTCAGCAACCTCAGAAGGTCGACGCACCGCTGCCCCAGGGGCCGTGGTGGAAATCCTTGCCGTCCAGGCGGTCGAAACCGTGGGCGCCGAAGAAGTCGCGCTGCGCCTGGATGAGGTTTGCCGTTCCCCTGGCCTGGCGATAGGCGTCGAAATAGGTCAGCGCCGAGGTCAGCGCCGGAACCGGCAGGCCGGCGGCAATCGCGGCACCGACGACGCGGCGTAGCGCCGGGATCGATTCCTTGACCATGTCGGAGAAGGCAGGCGTGACGATCAGGTTGGCAGCATCAGGCGCCTTGGTGAAAGCCGAGGTGATCTCGTCGAGGAACTGCGAGCGGATGATGCAGCCGGCGCGCCAGATCCTGGCAATCGTCGGCATCGGCAGCGACCAGTTAAACTCGCGCGATGCTTCCGCCATCACCGCGAAGCCCTGCGCATAGGCGCCGATCTTGGCGGCAAACAGCGCCAGTTCCAGATCCTTGTTGAGTTCGGGGCCGTAAGCGATCGGGAAGGACACAGCCTGGGTGCCGAAGATCTTTTCGGCGGCTTCGCGCTGCGACTTCATCGAAGAGAGGCTGCGGGCGGCGACGGCGGCTTCGATCGCCGTTGCCGGAATGCCCATATTCTGCGCCTCGATCGCCGACCACTTGCCGGTGCCTTTCTGGCCTGCTTTGTCGAGGATCATGTCGACCATCGGCCCGCCGGAGACCGGATCAGTGGCCGCAAGCACCTTCTCGGAGATTTCGATCAGGTAGGAGTTCAGCCGGCCCTTGTTCCATTCGCCGAAGATGCCGGAGATTTCGGAGGCGCTCTTGCCGAGGCCGTCGCGCAGGATGCCGTAGATTTCGGCGATCATCTGCATGTCGGCATATTCGATGCCGTTATGGATGGTCTTGACGAAATGGCCGGCGCCGTCATTGCCGAGCCAGGCGACGCAGGGCTCGTCATTGTAGCGGGCGGCAATCGATGTCAGCACCTTCTCGACGCGCTTCCAGGACTCTTCGGTGCCGCCGACCATGATTGACGGGCCATGGCGCGCACCTTCTTCGCCGCCGGAAACACCCATGCCGATGAAGGTCAGATCGGTATTCTTCAGCCGGTCGAAGCGGGCGACGGTGTCGCGGAAATTGGCGTTGCCGGCATCGATCATGATGTCGCCCTTGGAGAGATGCGGGCGCAGCAGCTCCATCTGCTGGTCGACGGCCTCGCCCGCCTTGATCATGATGATGATCGGACGCGGCGGCCGGATCGCATCGACGAACTCTTCGATCGTCTTGCAGGGAATAATCTGCTTCTTCAGATCGCCGGCGCTTTCGTAGAATTCGTCGGTTTTCTCCGGCGTGCGGTTGAACACCGCGATTTTATTGCCTTTCTCCGCGATGTTGAGCGCCAGGTTGGAGCCCATGACCGCAAGACCGATCAGTCCGATTTCTGCCTTTTCCACGACAAACCTCCGATGTGTCATTTGGACCGGTGTTGTGGCACTGTCTCGGTCAAACGGCAAGTCTCGCAAGGGTCTAATCGGTTCGCAAAAGCCAATGAAATGAAGCTTGCAATATCGCCGCTTGTCCGACAACCCGCCGGCTGGCGCCTACTCCGGAAGCCCTAGTTTTTTCGTGCGCCCCGCCCGCAATGCCCTATCTGTTATCATCAGCGCCTCGGGAGATATCGCATTGGCATCGGGAAGACGAAAAGATACGGCTCTCCTGGCGGCCCGCGCCGGCTGCTACCGCGAGTCTATGCCGCCGCCGGCGCTGCGACGCCATTTCAGCCGCCTCTGGTCGCATGCGCTTCATGACGGACCGCCGGCAATGGTGGCGATCGTGCCTGACGGTTATTGCGATCTCCTCTGGATCGACGGCCGGCTGGTTGTCGCCGGTCCCGACAGGACAGCGTCCTTTCCCGTCATCCGGCCGGGCGCGACAGTCATCGGCGCACGTTTTGCGCCCGGCGCCGCAGCCCCCTGGCTGAAGACGCCGCTCTCGGCACTGGTCGGCTGCTCGGTGCCCCTCGCTGACATCGGCCGGAAGGACACCGCCGAATTCGAAGCGCGGCTTGCGGATTGTCCCGACCCCTCGGCCGCCAGGGCGCTGTTTAGCCGCTTGCTCGAAGAGACCGCGCGCGGTGAGGAGGAGCCCGCCCGCGATGCCGCCATGATCTTCGCCGCCGCCGACAGCTCTCGCCAGGCGTCCAGCCTGCTCGAGCACCTCGGCATGAGTGAGAGGCAGCTGCGCCGCCGCTGCCACCACCATTTCGGCTACGGCGCAAAGACGCTGGAACGGATTCGCCGGTTCCAGCGTTTCCTCGACCTCTGCCACAGGTCGGGCGCGATGCCGCTTGCCCGCCTTGCGCTCGAAGCGGGCTTTGCCGACCAGCCCCACATGACACGCGAGGTCGGCGAGCTCTCGACGCTGACACCTGCCGTCATTCTCGACCAGCTCAGCAGACGGCAAAGAGCCGATTGACCGTTTTGTTCAAGACGCTGCTGGCCGGTCTGTTATTCTGACGAAACCAAATGCCAGGGACCTGCAAGCCATGTCGACAATGCCCGCGAAAATCATCCACCTGTCGATAGAGCGCGACTGGCGCGACGTCTATGACTTCGCCGGCAAGCCGGAGAACATGCCGCTCTGGGCCTCTGGCCTTGCGACTGGCTTAGAGCCTCACGGCGCCGACTGGATCGCCCACGGCGCTCTCGGCAACGTCAAGGTGAGCTTCGTTCCTGCCAATAAATTCGGCGTGATCGACCATACGGTGACGATCGAATCCGGCCTGAGGGTTTATAATGCCCTGCGCATCGTGCCGAACGGCGATGGCTGCGAGGTCATGTTCACGCTGCTGCGTCTGCCCGGCATGACCGACACACAGTTTTCCGCCGATGCCGCCCATGTCGAGAAGGATCTCGCCATGCTGAAAGCCCTGATGGAGAGATAGATGGCCGAGAAGACAGAAAACCACGACCGCCGCATCGACTATGTCGAATTCAACGTCGCCGACATTGCCGCCGCCAAAGCCTTTTACGGCTCGGCCTTCGGCTGGCGCTTCACCGATTACGGCCCCAATTATTGCGAATTCGACGATGGCCGGCTGAAGGGCGGCTTTACCGATTTCGGACCGGTGCGGCCGGGCGGCGGCCCGCTTGTCGTCGTCTATGCCAGTGATCTGGAAGAAGTGCTGACCTCAGTCGAAAGAGCCGGCGGCACGATCTGCCGGCCGATCACCGATTTTCCCGGCGGCCGTCGCTTCCACTTCCTCGACCGCGATGGTTACGAGCTCGCCGTCTGGGCGGCGGCTTAGCCAGACTACCCAACGCAGCCGAGTTGGTCAGGCTGCCTAAGGCTGCCGACCGGGATCAGGCAGCCTGCGACAGCCGATCGAGATCTTCCATGACGAGCAGGGCGCCGATCACCGTACCGCCCGCATCGCGCAGCGGCGACATGCGACAGCGCACCTGTCGCGATTTGCCGCTGCCGGCCGGGCGCTCATAGGAATAGTCGATCTGTTCGCCGGCAAAACAGGCGTCGAGCTTATGCTTGGCGCATTCGGCAAACCGCTCCTCGCCGATGAATTCGGAAAGGTGGCGGCCGATGAGCTCCATCGGCTTCCTGTTGAGATGGGCGCTGTTGGCGGGATTGGAATAGAGGTAGCGATAGTCCCTTGTCAGCACCGCCACGCGATCCGGCAGGCTTTCAAGGATTACCGCGTTGAGGAACTGGCCATTGTCGGTATCAGGCACATAGGCCGGTGGCGGCTCGATGCGCACATCCTGCGGCGAAGGCACGCGCCAGTCCGGCCCATGCGCCCCGAAATAGCGGTCGAGCAGGTAGGAAAGCACCGACGTGTGCTCCGTGACGCTGGCGCTGTCGTCGGCATCCTGGCTGATCAGATGGCTCACAAACTGCAGTTGCATGTAAACTTCGAGCAGATTGACTGCCCGGCAGGCAAGGATTGCCTCGACCAGCGGCTCGACATGGCGGTCGAGCGCCGTGACGCGCTGGTCGTCGCCCAGGCGTATGGCTTCCTCGATTTGCACGCAACGCAAGGAAAAAGCTCGAAAAAGCTCCAGCAAGACGCCTCCACTCCCATTTTCCCAAGAGACGAGTCCGAAACCTCATATGGCTGCATTTCCCAAAAATGCGCTTTCCGGTAGACATTATTCGCGTCTTGGTGGTGACGGGTAACATGAAGTGCCCTCAGTTTCAATCCGAGAGCACCTGCCGCTTTTCACCGCTGATAAATGAGGGTGGACGTTTTTTTACCATGATGCCGAAAGTGTGAGCGGTTTTCACGCGACATCGTGCTCCAATTATTTAATCATCCTGCTCTAAGGCGCGAGCGTCTGCTTGATTTGCCAGCGGTCGTGATACCAGAGCCACTGTTCCGGATATTCCCGCACCCAGCTTTCCACCTTGTCGTTGAGCAGCTGGGCCGCCGCCGGCAGGTCGAGATTGCCATTGGCGTCGCGCGGCATGTCTAGCCGTGGCTCGATTTCCAGCCGGTAGCGATTTCCCGGCAGACGGATGCAACGCGCCGGATAGACTTCGCAGTTGAACTGGCGCACCAGCTTTGGCAGCAGCGGATTGGTCTTCACGTCGCGGCCAAAGAAGGTACCCTTCAGCCCCTTGCGGAATTTCTGGTCGACCAGCACGCCCACGCCCTGACCTGCTTCCAGCTGACGGGCGAGCGCGAAGGAGGAGCCGGCATGCGAGGGCACCAGCTTGCCCATGCGCGCGCTCCTGAAGTCGAACACTTTCTTGGCGACATAGGGATTATTCGGCGGCCGAAAGAGCACGGTTACCGTGAGCCCGAAGGCGGCGCCCGCCACCGGCAGCAGCTCGAAATTGGCGGTATGGCCGGTAAAGACGATGAAGGGGCGCGGATTGTCGCGCAGGTCTAGGAAGATCGGGACGCCCGACACCTCCACCCTGCCCGGCTCCGACTTTTCGGGATCATAGTCGAACAGTTGGTCAAGGAAGACGTATTCTGCAGCAAGCCGGCCCATATTGCCCCAACTGGCGAGCGCGATCTCCTCGATCTCGGCCTCGCTCTTTTCAGGAAAGGCGTTGCGCAGATTGGTCAGCATAAGTCTGTGGCGGCTGGTCAGCCGGCCGAGGCGGCGCATCATCCTGTCGGCGAAGCGGATCGCGCCATCGGCGGGAAACAGCTTCAGGAAATTCAGAAAGCCGAACATCATCTGCGCCACCAGCCATTGCTGGAAATTCCTGAGCGCTAGAACGATCCGGGTGATGAACAGCTTCACGCGGTCAATCCATCTTCAGGATGATCTTGCCGAAGATCTGGCGCGATTCCATCCGCTCCAGTGCCCGATCGATATCGCCGAAGCTGACCTCGGTATCGATGACCGGATGGACGAGCCCGCGGCCCATTTTCTGCATCGCATCCGCCATGTTCTCCATACGGCAACCGAACGAGCCGAAGAGCTTCAGCTGCTGCTGGAACAGCATCATCAGGTTCATCTCTGTGGAAACACCCGAGGTCGAGCCACAGGTGACGAGCCGCCCGCCGCGCTTCATGCAGAGCATCGAGCCTGCCCAGGTGTCCTTGCCGACATGTTCGAAGACGACGTCGACACCCTTCTTCTTGGTGAGTTTGCGCACCACACCCTCGAAACGGTCGGTGCGGTAGTTGATGACGTGATCGGCGCCGAGCGCCTTGGCCTTCTCGATCTTGTCATCCGAGCCGACCGTGGTGATGACGGTGCAGCCGATCTTCTTGGCAAGCTGGATTGCCGCCGTGCCGATGCCGGAGCCGCCGGCATGGACGAGGATGGTCTCGCCCGGCTCAAGCTTGGCATTGTCGAACAGCATGTGCTCGACCGTGCCGAAAGTGACCGGAGCAAGCGCCGCGCCGATCGCGTCGACGCCGGGAGGAGCCGGCACCAGCAGGCGCGCCGGCAGGTTGACCTTCTCCTGCGCAAAGCCGTCGAGATGGAAGCCGTGCACGCCCGAGACATGTTCGCAGAGATTGTCGCGGCCTTCGCGGCAGGGGCGGCAGAGGCCGCAAGTGCGCGCGCCGTAGATGGAGACGAGCTGGCCCGGCAGCACGTTGGCGACGCCCGGCCCGATCGATTCCACCACGCCGGAGGCTTCCGCACCGATGACCAGCGGCATCTTGCGCTTGGCAAATGCCATGCCGCGCCAGCCCCAGACGTCGATATGGTTCAGCGCGACCGCCTTGACGCGCAGCGTCACCTCGCCAGCGGCTGGAGCATCCGGTTCCGGCAGATCGGTGATCTCAAGCTTGCGGTCGTCGATCAGTTGCAAAGCGCGCATGGCAAAATCCCTCGCCTGAAGGCGTCATCTCGTCTCGAAAAATTGTCGGGAACCGCTTAAGCCGGTTCGAGCGCCATGACAAGGCTGGCATTCTGCCCGCCGAAGCCGAAGGAGTTGGAAAGCACGGCTGAAACCTGTGCTTCCCGCTTCTTGTTCGGCACGACATCGAGAACGATCGACGGATCGGGGTTGTTGTAGTTGATGGTCGGCGGCAGCGTTCCCGTCAGCATCGTCTGCAGCGAGAACACCGCCTCGACAGCGCCCGCCGCCGTCAGCGTATGGCCGATCATCGACTTGTTCGACGAAACCGGAATGCCGACGAGCCGCTCGCCGAACACAGCCGACATCGAGCCATACTCCATCTTGTCGTTCTCCGGCGTCGAGGTGCCGTGCGCATTGATGTAGCCGATGCCGCTCTCGTCCATGCCGGCGTCGGCAAGGGCTGCACGGATCGTCGCGATTGCCGGGCCGCCATCCGGCGACGACCGGGTGCGGTGGAAGCTGTCGGCCTTGTCGCCGGCGCCCCTCATGATGCCGAGCACCTTGGCGCCGCGGGCGACTGCTGATTCCAGCGATTCCAGCACCAGGGTCGCCGCGCCCTCGGCGATGACGAAGCCGTCACGATCCTTGCTGAATGGCTTGGAAGCCTTGGTCGGCGGATCGTTCTGCGTCGAAAGGGCTGACAGCAACGAGAAGCGGATCAGCGCTTCGGCACTCAGCGATCCGTCGGTCGCGACCGTCAGCGCCCGATCCGTGCGGCCCTGGCGGATTGCCTCGATGCCGAGCTGGATCGCCGTGACGCCGGAGGCACAGGCGGTCGACAGCGTCACGGGAAGGCCGCGGGTGCCGAACCGGTCGGCAAGGCGCTCTGAAATCGCGCCGAACAGAGCCGCCTCATGGAAGGCCGGGTCCGGACGCTGGCGCAGCGCCGTCAGGAAACGCTCATAGGCATCACCCGGATGGTCGGAGGCCGGCGAACGGTCGGCAAGCTCGAAGCGCGCGCTCCATTCCGGCTCGATCGGCGGGGCGGCGAGGAATAGCGGGCCGTTGAAATCACCGGAAAGGCCGGCATCGGCCAGCGCCTCGATCGTCGTCTCGCGCGCAAAGGCATAGGAGCGCTCGACGGCGTTCGGCACCGGAATGCCGATGAAATCGACGGTGCCGGCGATCCGCGTCGACAGGCCCTCGGTCGGGAAGCGGTTGATCTCGTGGATGCCCGACGTGCCTGACGAAAGCGCTGCCCAGTTGTCGCTGAGGCCCTGGCCGAGCGAGGTGATGATGCCCATGCCGGTAACAGCCACGATCGGACGGCCGAGGTGATCTCTATAAGCGGAAGCTGTCATATCTCTCACTCCTCACGCATCTGCGGAAAGAACGGCAACGCCCTCGCCGCGCTGGTGTCCGACCGTGGTCACGACGGCGGCGGTGGCCCCTGCCCGCATCGGCGCCTCATGGGCGGCATCGAAGGGCGGAACCTTGGCCTTGCCGTCGACGGCAAGGGCGGCGAGCGCAAGACCCAGCGTAAACTGCGTCTCAATCGTATGGCCGGTGACGCCGCCGAAGCCGCGGATCGCAAAGTCCGGCAATTGATGTTCGAGCACCGCCCGCTCACGGGCGGCAAGATCGTGCATGCCGGTCGATCCGGAAAAGATCGCCGTGCTTTCGGCCGCAAGCCCGGCAGCCGGTGCCAAAAGCCGCTCCAGCCGGACTTCGAGATTGCCGGAATTGCGGTTGCCACGGTCACCCTCGACCGCGTCGATGACCGCATAGATATGGGCGCCGCGGGCTTCGGCGTGTTTGCGCGATTCGAGCACCAGGAAGGCGCCTGCCGAACCGGTGATCATGCCGCCGCCGTCGCTCGGCTTGCGCGACCAGAGCGGCACCCAGTCGCCGCGCGCATGGGCGCCGATCGCTTCGGTGAGCAGGATCATATCCGGCCGTTCGGCCGCGAAGGCGCCTCCAACAAGCGCATGCGAGGATTCGCCTGATTTGATGCGGTAGAAGGCGGTCTCGACGGCGGATATGCCGGCCGCTTCCTCGCCCATGAAGGTGCGCGACGAGCCGGTGACCTTGTGCACGATCGAGATATTCCCGGCGAGCAGATTGGAAAGCTGGGCGAGGAACAGCGTTGGCCTCAGCTCGGTCGTCAGCTTCTCGTTGAGCAGCAGCTCGCGGTCATTGCGCTTCAGCGCTTCGTCGACGATTAGTGTGTCGACATTGATGTCGCGCTCGCCGCCGCCGGCCGCCACGATCATGTCCATCGTGCCGCAGGCTTCGATATCATCCTTGAAACCGGCATCATCGAGCGCAAGGCCGGCGGCGAAGACGCCGATGCGCTGCCAGTTCTCCATCTGGCGCTGATCACCGCGCTTGGCGATCTGCTGCGACCAGTCGATCTCCGGCAGCGGGTGCACCGGATAGGGCTTGAACTTCTCGGTCTCGACGATCGCCTTCGGCGTGCTGGTGGCCGAAAGCAGCGCGATATGCGCATCCTTGCCGACGCCCTGACAGGTGACGATGCCGATGCCCGAGATGACGACGTCGTTTGCAGCCTTGCTCATCCAATCACTCCCTGCGCCGCGATCGCTTCGAGAAGCCCTATCTCGCCGGCACGTTTCTTCACGATATCGCCGAGCGGCACCTCGGAAAACGGCATGGTGCGGAGTTTCAGCTGCGCATCGCAGACCTTCTTGCCGCCGCTGGTGATTTTAGCCTTGGTGACCGCGAAACCCGAACCGTCATGCTCGAGCACTGCCTCGATGTCGAGCACGGCTTCCGGTTCGACGAAAGTGCGCATCTTGGCGCCGTCAACTGTCATCAGGAAGGGCATGGCGGCGAAATTGGTGACGGCAAGCACCAGCATGCCGGAGGCCTGCGCCATGGTCTCGATCAGGAGCACGCCGGGAACGAGGGGCATGCCGGGAAAATGACCCTCGAAGACAGGGCTCTTCGCCGGCACGACGGATCGCGCCTTAAGCGTGCCCTTCTTCAGGTCCACCGCTTCCACGCGGTCGATCATCTGGAAATATTCCAGCAGCATTCGGATCCTCCGGCCCGACAGGCCAGATCCGCCCGCCGGTGACGCCTACTTAGGAACAAAATCGCCCAGCCGCCATATTCAGGGCGGCAGGGCGTTCAAAAAAGACTGTTATATCGCTCAGGCCTTGGCTGCTTTGAGCTCGTCGATCTTGGCGCAGAGGTTCTTCAGCACGAAGTATTCTTCGGTGGAAACCTTGCCTTCGTTGACTTCCTGCGTCCACTTTTCGAGCGGGATCTTGATGCCGAATTCCTTGTCGATCGCGAAGACGATGTCGAGGAAATCGAGGCTGTCGATACCGAGGTCGTCGATCGTATGGCTCTCCGGCGTGATCGTCGCGCGGTCGATCTCGCTGGTTTCTGCAATAATGTCGGCAACTTTATCGAATGTAGCGGTCACGCGCTGTACCTCATGAAATGACGATTTAAACCCCCTCATAGGCAAATCCATTTCAAAAGCCAATGCTTTCGTCCCGGCGTCGCGGCAATTTGCCGGCTGGGTGTTGCCTAAACAGCAATGGAATGCCGGCCTTTGCCCTCACCCAAGGCGCGAGGCGATGCCGCTGCAGAGAACCCGTCTCGCCAGCGAGGGCGAAGAAGCCGTCCGAATCAACCCGCGGACGGCCTCATCTCGACGCCGCACTTTCAATAACAGCCAGGGCACGCAAACTTTGATCTGGATCAAATCGCGATCCCGGCGAAATTGATAATCATCAAGCCGCGCTGGAAGAAATCGGGATAGCCGAACCCGCAATCGCGGCGTAATCGTCTAGGGCATGCCCGGCATGCGCAGCTACGCCCGGCACATGCGGATTTCGAAGGGATCAGGATATGGACGTCGCACATAGTGGGGTTCTCGAGGTTGGTATCCCCGTCGCCTGCCGTTCCTGCCAGGCGCGGCACGGCGTCGTCTGCGGCGTACTGTCGAGCGGTCAGTTGAAGGACCTCGGCCGCCACTCGCTGCGCCGCAAGGTCGATGCCGGCTGCGAGATCATCGCACAAGGGTCGGAAAGCTCTTTCTATTCGAACATCATGCGCGGGGTGGTGAAGCTCTGCAAGGTGATGCCGGACGGGCGCCAGCAGATCGTCGGCCTGCAATTCGCTCCCGATTTCGTCGGCAGGCCCTTCGTGCGCGAAAGCACGCTGTCGGCCGAGGCTGCGACCGATGCCGAAATCTGCGTCTTCCCGCGCAGCCTGCTCGACCGCATGATATCGGAAACGCCGGAACTGCAGCGTAGCCTGCACGATCAGGCGCTGAAGGAGCTGGATGCGGCGCGTGAATGGATGCTGACGCTCGGCCGGCGCACCGCCGAGGAGAAGGTCGCAAGCCTGCTCCACCTCATCGCCACCCATGCCGAACCGCAAACCGCCACAAGCACCGCCTTCGACCTGCCGCTATCCCGCGCCGAGATCGCCGATTTCCTCGGTCTGACGATCGAAACCGTCAGCCGCCAGATGACCAGGTTGCGCAAGAGCGGCGTCATACGCATCGAGAACTTCCGGCATATCATCGTCCCCGACATGGATGAGCTGGAGAGGATGATCAGTGCGTAAACTGGGGTCAGCTGCCGATTTCGGGGGCAGGCGCTGATCTGAGATTAGCGCGTAAAACAGGATCCGATACCGAACCCGGATTCACGCGCTGATCCGAGATTAGCGTGTGATCACGACGCGGGTATTGGCAAGGCCGGCCTGCCGCGCCAGCGAGAAGAACTGCGCCGCATTGTCGGGATGCAGGCGAACGCAGCCATGCGAGGCCGGCCGACCCAGGCGTTTCAGGTCGAAGGTGGCGTGAACGGCGTAACCGCCGTTGAAGAAGACGGCAAAGGGCATCGGCGCGTTGTCGTATTTTCTGGAGCGGTGATCGCGCGACAGCCACTTGGCGCTCCACGAACCGGTCGGCGTGACATAGCCGTTGCGCGCGGTCGAAACCTTCCAGCGATACTTGACGAAGCCGTTCTCGGAAACGGTCATCATCTGCTTACCGATGCTGATATTGGCGACCAGCGTTGCTGCCTGAGCGGCAACGGGAGAAAACTGCAGCAATAAACTTGCGGCCGCAGCCGCCAAAATCGTCTTCATCATAGCCCTCTTCGAACTCGCGCAGCTTAATTGCGCCCTCACGAAAGAGAGACTACGGCAATACTTGTTATATTGCTTTAATCCGAATGGTAATCACAATTTTAACGAGCCAAAGCAGGAGCAAGCGCCGGAAGATAGTGGCACCTGCTCACTGGAGCTTGCGTGCCGCCGAAGGCTTCTTGAGCCCTTGGTAGGCCTTGTTCATCTTCTCGCGGATTGAGGCCATCGTGCCGAGATTATGCCCGCAGGCCGCACAGGTGATGATGTCGGTCTCCCGGATCTCGGGCCGCTCGAACTTCATCTTGGTGCTCTTGCACTTCGGGCACGGTAATTCAACCTGAACTGTCATCGCTCTACTTCCGGTCTGACGAGATATGAGGCGGTCGGAATAAACGTTTGAGCCTGACCTGTCCACTGGGGCATGCACGGCACAACCCTACAGAAAACACAAAAACAGCCCGAACGTAACACCGGCGAGCACCATGCAGCTGGCGTAGAACACCGATACGCCGTCCTCGATGTCGCCTGAGGTCGCCACGTCGCGGCCGGCGTCGTTGATCATCGGTTCACGCACGATGACGCCGCCATAGATGCGCGGCCCGGCGAGCTGGACGTTCAGCGCACCCGCCATGGCCGCCTCCGGCCGACCGGAATTCGGCGAGCGGTGTAAGGCCCCGTCCCGCATCGCCACGCGGATCGCTTCACGGCCCGCGCTTGTTCCCCGCCGGATCCAGGCGCCGGCGGCAATCAGCAGGATGGAGAGGCGAGCGGCCGGCCAGTTGGCGACATCGTCGAGCCGGGCGGCTGCCCAGCCGAAGTCGATGTATTTTTCAGACTTATGGCCGATCATCGAATCCGCGGTGTTCAGCATCTTGTAGGCGAAGAGCCCCGGCAGCCCGAAGATGGCATACCAGAGCGCCGGCGCCACAACGCCGTCGGAGAAATTCTCGGCAAGGCTTTCGATCGCCGCGCGGCAGACGGCCGGCTCGTCCAGCGTCTCGGGATCGCGTCCGACGATGCGGGAAACGGCGGCTCGTCCGCCGGCAAGCCCTTCGTGGCGTAAGGCGACAGCGACGGCCGCGACGTGATCGGCAAGGCTTTTTTGCGCCAGGAAGATCGCCACCAGCCCGGTCTCCAGCAAGATGCCGACAGGGCCGAACAGCGCGAAGAACCGGTTGAACACGAAGCCTGCGGCCACCGCCAAAAGAAGCAGCGCCAGGATGGCGGCAATACCGTTCATTCGGCGTTGCGAGCCCGTGAGGCTTGCCGGGTTGAGCTGCCGCTCGGCATAGGAGATCGCCGCGCCGAACATGACAACGGGATGCGGCATCCGCGACCACAGCCATTGCGGATCGCCGGCGATCCGGTCGAGCAGCAGCGCCAGAAGCAGTACGAGAAGGTTTTCGTCGATCGTCATCGCTCAAATCTCTGAAGGGCTTCGCCAAGCCGCCTGTCTGCCGCCGGATCGGGCGGCAGCCCGAAACGCAGCCACTCCGGCGCATAGTCGAACTTGCGGACGAGAATATGATGGCGGCAGAGATGTGTGTAAATGTCGTCGGCTCTCGCATCGGCGACAAGGGTGAAGAGCGCCGTGCCTCCTGAAAGCTGCAACCCGGCGCCCGTCAGCACCCCATGCAGGCCGGCGCAGCGTTCATTGATGCGGCCGCGAATCGGAGAAACGTCCGAGCGCAGCAGCGAAGCTGCAATCGAAAGAGCCGGGCCGGAGACCGCCCAGGGGCCGAGCCAGTCTTCGAAACGCGCGAGAATATCGCTGCGCGCAATCGCAAAACCGAGCCGCAGGCCGGCAAGCCCGAAGAACTTGCCGAAAGAACGAAAGATCACCAGATTGGAAAGCTGCGGCGCGCGGGATGCAAGGCTGAGCGCCGGATCGGTATCGCCAAAGGCTTCGTCGACGACGAGAAGTCCGTCCGCTGCCTTCATCCTGTCGTGCAGGGCAATCAGCGTTTCGGCCGGCCATATCAACCCATCAGGATTGTTCGGATTGACGACGACAGCCAGCCGATGTCCGGCTCCGATCGCGGCAATATCGTCGACCGCATCGACGGCAAAACCGGCCGAGGCGAAGGCGCGCGCATACTCGCCATAGGTCGGCGATACCACGGCAACCCTGTTGTCCGTCACGGCAACCCTGTTATCCGTCACCGCGACACTGTTGTCCGTGCCGCCAACCAGCCTATCCGCCTCGACGAGGCGCGGCAGAAGCTGGATGACCGACTGCGTACCTGGCACCGGCAGCGGCAAGATCTCGCCGCTGCGGTAATGATCTCGCGCCGCACGCCTTGCCTCATCGAGGAGATGCCGGTCCGGCAGGCGATGCCAGGCCCTTGCCGGAATGTCAGGCAGGGCGACGGGGCACGGATTGATGCCCGTGGAAAGATCGAGCCAATCTTCCGGTCTACCGCCGAAGGTAGCGGCAGCGGCGGTGATGCCGCCGCCGTGGACGATCGGTGCGCTCATCCTGCAGCTCCGGCAAGATCGATCAGATGCATGTAGGAGCCTGCCACCTGGTCGCGCCTGAGACCGGCGGCGCCCAGATCGGTTCCGAGCGCATCTTGCACCTGAAAAAGCCGTTTGCCCTCGCCCTCGGAAACGACGCTGGAATAGTGGAATTCATGGGCCGTCATCATCCGCGCAAAGAAGGCGCCGTCGAGGGGCACAACACGGCGATAGCCGAGATGGCGCTTTCGCTCGGCATAGGTGGTGACGACGGGCAGCAGGCCGAGCATTTCATGGCGATGCCCCTTAGCATCGATCAAGCACTCGCCAAGCACCATGTAGCCGCCGCATTCGCCATAGATCCGGATGTCGCGCGCTGCCGCATCGAGCATGCCGGCGCGGAAATTCTGCGCCTCTGCCAGCCGCCCGGCATGCAGCTCGGGATAACCACCGGGCAGATAGATCGCATCGGCATCACCAGCCGGCGCCTCGTCGCCGAGCGGCGAGAAAAAGGAAATCGCAGCGCCCCGGCGGCGCCAGCCGAGCAGCATATGCTCGTAGGAAAAGGCAAAGGCGACATCGCGCGCCACGGCGATGCGGGCACCCAGTGGCGGCAACCGGTCGATATTGGCGGCCGACGGCCGGTTGAGCCCCTGCCTGGCGATGCGCAGCAGGAATTCGAAATTACATTCCTCGGAGACGGCATCCGCCGCATGGTCGATGAAATTGTCGAGGGTTGCGTGTTCGCCGGCCTGGACGAGGCCGAGATGGCGCTCCGGCAGGGAAAGCGCCTTGTCGCTGCCGATGACGGCGATGACAGGCATACGGATAGCTTCGAGCGCCTGCCGCAGCATCGCCTCGTGCCGGTCGCTGCCGACCTTGTTGAGGATGACGCCAGCAACCCGCACATCGGCACGGAAACCGGCAAAACCAGTAACCAGCGCCGCCACCGACTGCGACATGCGCGAAGCATCGACGACCAACACCACGGAAAGCCCAAGCTGGGCCGCCAGATCGGCCGCCGTCCCCCTTCCGTCAGCCGCCCCGTCGAAAAGCCCCATCATCGCCTCGATGACGAGGATGCGGTCGCCGGAACGGTGAAGGGCCGCATTGGCCGAGATCAGCTCCGGGCGCATCGCCCAGGGATCGAAATTCAGACAGAGCGTGCCGCTCGCTGCCGCATGGAAGGCGGGATCGATATAGTCAGGGCCGGCCTTGCCCGGCGCGACCGCGATGCCGCGCCGGCGAAGCGCTCGGAGCAGCCCGAGCGTTACCGTCGTCTTGCCGGCACCGGAGGAAGGGGCTGCGATCAGGAGGCCGCTCATGCCCGCACCTTGCCGGACCGGCGGAATGGATCGGGTTGCAGGCGCCGCCCCTCCAGCGCACCAAGCCAGTCGAGCGAGGCTCGGAGCCGGACCACCTCACCGACGACGACCACCGCCGGCGGCTCCAGGCCGGAGGCGGCAACGGCCCCGGGCGCATCGGCGAGTGTCGTTTCCAACACCTGCTGCCGGCCAGTGGCCGCATTGCAGACGAAGGCGACGGGTTCCGACGCCAGCCGTCCCGCGGCGATCAGCCGGGCGCTGATCTCGGCGATATGCTTCATCGCCATGTACATAACGATGACGGGCGAGCCCTGGCCTATCGCCTCCCAGTTGATCCTGTCGGGCACGATGCCGGACGAATCATGGCCGGTGAGGAAGGTCACGGCATGGTTGATGTCGCGATGCGTCACCGGGATGCCGGCATAGGCGAGCCCGCCGATACCGGCGGTGATGCCGGGCACGATGCGGAAGGGGATGTTGTGCTCGACCAGCGTCAGCGCCTCTTCGCCGCCGCGACCGAAGACGAAGGGATCGCCGCCCTTCAGCCGCAGCACTCGCTTGCCGGCGCGCGCAAGCTCCACCAGCCGCAGCGAGATGTCGCGCTGCTTCGCCGAAGGCTTGCCGCCGCGTTTACCGGCATATTCCACAAGCGTTTCCGGCCGCGCCAGCGCCAGGCATTCCTCGTTGACCAAAGCGTCGTGCACGATGACGTCGGCCTCGGAAAGCCCCTTGGCGGCGAGCAGCGTCAAAAGCCCGGGATCGCCGGGACCGGCGCCGACGAGCCAGACGCTGCCCGGCTGAAGCGCCGGAAGATTGGAGAATGCGGCATCGATCATCCTGCTGATCTAGGCCCCGCAAAGGGCAAGGTCAACGCCGCGCCCATCGCCTCACTTGAAGTTGCTGAGATGATCATGAATCACTTTGTGAAGCGTCGGATTCAAATCCTCGGAGAACCCGCACAACGCAATGAATATATTACAATATATCCCGAAGGCCGGCCGCGATGCTGCCGGCCCTCAAGCGTGTCAGGCTGCAAGCAGCGTATTACGGATGAGGTCCAGGACCCTTTCCGACTCGATGCCTGTGCAGACGATCTGGCTCGGCAAGCCATCCCAAGCGCCATCAGGCGGAAAACGCCGCCCATCTGGCCTGACGATCGTCTGGCCATCGGCGATGCCGCCGCAGACGACACGCACTGCACCCGATATTGACGAGAACAGCTCCGGCACCACGACATAGACGCAGGCGCAGCTGTCATGCACCATCATGCCGTCTTCAACCGCGTGCTTGTAGAAATCGATGTAGGACTGCGAGAGTGCGTCGAGCTGCTTGACCGCCTTGTCGCCCATAGCCGCCATCTCGCCGAGATAGCTGCGGCTCATCGTAGTGATCGCGGTGACGTCGAGGCCAATGACGGCCACCTTCCAGGGCGCGGTCATGACAATGTCGGCAGCCTCAGGATCACCGTGGATATTGGCCTCGGCGACGGGCGAGACATTTCCCGGCACATAGAAATTGCCGCCCATGATGACGACGTCCTTGGCCAGCGTCGCAATCTCGGGATCTTCCTTCAGCGCCAGGGCCAGATTGGTCATACGGCCAACGGCGACGAGTCGCACTTCGCCCGGGTGGGCGCGCACCGTGTCGATGATAAAACGATGCGCCGGGCGCGGATCGAGCGGCAGGTCGATCGTCTCGGGCACGTCGATATCACCGAGGCCGTTCTCGCCATGCACCATGGCGGGCCATGGCCGCTCCGCGCGCGAGGAATCGATAGTGACGCTGGCGCCTTTGGAAACGGGTGCCGGTATATTCCATTCACGCTTGAGGAAGAGCGCATTGCGCGTCGTCGTCTCGACCGAGGCGTTGCCGAAGACCGTGGTGATGCCGAGAAGGTCGATTTCGGGATGGCGATGCAGGAAGAGAAGCGCCATGGCGTCGTCGACGCCAGGGTCGGTGTCATAGATGACCTTGTGCATGAGATATCCTCTAGATGTGAACCGTGAAGCTGCCGGACGGCGCCGCGAATTGGCGCCAACATAACGCCCACTAGGCTTTCTGCAACCCGCTGCGGGCAACTGCCGCCGTCGCATGCGCAGATTTGATCTTGGCGACAGCAAGCTCGGCATCCGGCCCCGCAGCCGCCAGCGCAGCTGCCTCGGCGACCCCATGGCAGCCGACACGGGCAAAGACGACCGCAGAGGGATTCGCGAGCCGCGGCGTCTCCTCCTCCAGCCGCAGCGCATCGAAGAAGACGCCAGGCACGGAAAAATGCGCAGCAACCGCAAGGATCGCCGGCTCCAGTCTTCGGCTGTCGATCGAGGCGATGGTTGCGAGTTCCGCCGCGCCGATACCGGCTACGTCGAGCGCCTCGATCGCAAGCGCCAGCACCTCGGCAGGCGACGTCCCGCGCTCGCAGCCGAGGCCGAGCACGTGGTGCCTCGCCGTATCGAAAGAGAGATCGCTCATGGAAACCGTCGAATGCGCCCTGCCCGTGTCGTTGCAGCCATTGCAGCTTGGCGCGGCAAATGCAACAAGGCCGTCTGAAGTCCCTCCCCCGGAATACCACCTTGCCCGATATCGCTTTCCATCTGCTTCCGCTGCTCTGCGCGGCGGCCTTTTTTGCCGGTTTCGTCGATTCCATTGCCGGCGGCGGTGGCCTCATCACCGTTCCCGTCATGCTGATCGTAGGTATTCCACCGCTCCAGGCCCTCGGCACCAACAAGGTGCAGTCTCTCTTCGGCGCCGCCTCGGCCACGATCGCCTATGCCCGTAGGGGCCATGTGCAGCTTGCCGAACAACTTCCGATGGCGCTGATGGCCATCATGGGCGGCGCGCTCGGCGCGGCACTCGCGACGATCGTTCCAGGCCAGGTGCTGCAGGCCATCATGCCGGTACTCCTGGTGGCGATCGCCGTCTTCTTCGCCGTCAAGCCGAACCTCAACGACCTCGACACCCACCGCCGCATGACTCCCTTCGCCTTCGGTCTGACGCTGGTACCTGTCATCGGCTTCTATGACGGCGTCTTCGGCCCCGGCACGGGCTCCTTCTTCATGCTGGCCTTCGTCACGCTCGCCGGCTTCGGCATGCTGAAGGCGACGGCCCACACCAAGCTGCTCAATCTCGGCTCGAATTTCGGCGCGCTAATCGTCTTCGCAAGCTTCGGCGCGATACTCTGGAAGATCGGCCTGTTGATGGGTGTCTGCCAATTCCTCGGCGCGCAGCTGGGCTCGCGGCTTGCCATACGCATCGGCGCAAAGCTCATCAAGCCGCTGCTTGTGATCGTCTGCGTCGCCCTTGCGGTAAAGCTGCTCGCCGGCCCGGCAAATCCGCTGCGCCTGTGGCTCGGCGTCTGACCCAAACCCTCGACCATCTTCCATTACCTCTGGCGTAATTGATAAGGTGCACCGCCTTCCCGCATGATCGGGCTGCCTGGAACTGATGGGCGATCAGAAGGAGATGACCCGATGAACGAAGCAAACACCAACGCAGAGCGCTATCTCGCCATCTGGAATGAGACGGATGCCGCTCGCCGCCGCGCTCTCATCGCCGAGAGCTGGAGCGAAGCCGCAACTTATATCGACCCACTGATGCGCGGCGAGGGCCATGAGCAGATCAATTCGCTGGTCGAGGCCGTGCAAAGCCGCTTCCCCGGCTTCCGCTTCGCCCTGATCGGGGCGGCCGACGGCTACGGCGACAACCTGCGCTTCTCCTGGGGCCTCGGCCCGGAAAATGGCGAAGCGCTGATAAAGGGCACGGATTTCGCTGAACTCCAAGGCGGCAAGCTGAAATCCGTTCGCGGGTTCATAGATTTGCTGCCGGAAGCCGCCTGATGACGCCGACCGCCCGCTCGCTTGGAGACCATTTGCGCGAATGGCGCCAACGTCGCCGCATGAGCCAGCTCGAGCTCTCGCTGGAGGCGGAGATCTCGCAGCGCCATCTGAGCTTCATCGAGAGCGGGCGCTCGACACCGAGCCGCGACATGCTGCTGCATCTTGCCGAGCGGCTCGACGTGCCCCTTCGCGATCGGAACCCGCTGCTGCTCGCGGCGGGTTTCGCTCCTGTTTTTGCCGAACGCGCGCTCGACGATCCCGCAATGGAACCGGCCCGTCTCGCCATCGACATAGTGCTGAAGGGGCACGAGCCCTTCCCAGCAATCGCCGTCGACCGCCATTGGACACTCATCGCGGCCAATGCGGCCATCGCTCCGCTGCTCTCAGCCGTTGCTGACCAGTCTCTGCTCACGGCACCCGTCAACGTACTGCGCCTCAGCTTGCATCCACAAGGATTGGCGCCCCATATCAAAAACCTTTCCGAGTGGCGCGCCCACCTTATCGGCAGGCTGCGCCAACAGTTCTCGGCTTCGGGCGATCCAATGTTGGACAAGCTTTTGAAGGAGTTGTTGTCCTATCCAGCGCCTAAAACTGCTGGCGAGGTCCATACCGACTATGCCGGAATCGTCGTTCCCCTTCAGCTTTGGACCAAGGCCGGCTTGCTTTCCCTGATCTCGACAACAACGATCTTCGGCACGCCCGTCGACATCACTTTGTCGGAACTCGCGGTCGAATCTTTCTTTCCGGCGGATGAGGAAACGGCTGCCATCCTGCGCAGCCTCGCGCTCAACTGACCGCCTCAGAACTCCACGCCCGGCTGACCCTTGATGCCGGAGCGGAAGGGGTGCTTGACGAGTTCCATCTCGGTCACCAGATCGGCGATCTCGATCAATTCCTCCTTGGCGTTCCGGCCGGTCAGCACGACATGCGTCATGGCGGGCTTCTCGCTCGTCAGGAAGGCGACGACGTCGTTGATGTCGAGATAATCGTAGCGCAGCGCGATGTTGATCTCGTCGAGCAGCACCATGGAAATACTTTCGTCGCGGATCAGTTCCTTGGCCTTTTCCCAGGCGGCCGCGGCTGCGGCGACGTCGCGGGCGCGGTCCTGCGTTTCCCAGGTGAAACCCTCGCCCATCGTGTGGAACTGGCAGAGATCGGAGAAATGCTTCTCGATCAGGTCGCGTTCGCCGGTCCACATCGCGCCCTTGATGAACTGCACGACGGCCGACGGCTTGCCGTGGGCGATATGGCGGAAGATCATCCCGAAGGCGGCTGATGACTTACCCTTGCCTTTGCCGGTATGGACGATGATCAGGCCCTTGCCGTCGGTCTTGGTCGCCATGATTTTGTCGCGCGCGGCCTTCTTCTTCGCCATCTTCTCGGCGTGGCGGGCGTCGTCCTTGCCGCTCCCGGCTTCTCCGAACTCGCTGTTCGTGGTCTCGTCGCTCATTGGTTCACCTCATTCTGTTGTCTGGCGGCCAGGTCGAACCGGGCCGAATTGCTGCGCGGCGTCCAGAGACTGCGGTCGATTGCTTCAAGCAGCCGCTCCTTCATCTCGTTATATGCAGCCGGATTCTTCTCGATCATGAAATCGCGCACGCCGGCATCGGCGACGAAGGCCTGATAAACGGCCTCGAAATGATGCGCGCCGACCGCACCCGTCGTCGCCGAAAAAGCGAAGAGATAGTCGACGGTGGCGGCAATCTCTGCCGCTCCCTTGTAGCCATGGCGCATGACGCCTGCGATCCATTTCGGATTGACGACGCGCCCGCGCACGACGCGGCCGATCTCCTCTTCCAGCGAGCGGATCACCGGCTTTTCCGGCCTGGAATGGTCGTTATGATAGATCGAAGGGCGCGCGCCGGCGAGCTGCTCGGCGGCGGCGGCCATGCCGCCCTCGAACTGGTAATAGTCGTCGCTGTCGAGCAGGTCGTGCTCGCGATTGTCCTGGTTCTGGATCACAGCCTGCACCGAGCGCAGCCGCTCCTCGAACAAGCCGCGTTCGGCCCTGCCCTCCTCGCCTGCGCCATAGGCATAGCTGCCCCAGACGAGATAGGCCTCGGCGAGATCGGCGCGCCGCTCCCAGCCCTTTTCATCGATCAGCGCCTGCAGGCCGGCGCCATAGGCGCCGGGCTTCGAGCCGAAGACGCGGTAGCCCGCCCGGCGCTTTGCCGAGACTTCGTCCAGACCGGCCGCGCCAAGCCTTGCCGCCTCGCCGCGCATGCGCGTTGCGATCGGATTGTCGGCCTCGTCCTCTTCAAGCGCGCCGACGGCACGGATTGCCTTGTCGAACAGCGCGATCTGCTCGGGAAAGGCATCGCGGAAGAAGCCGGAAATCCGGAGCGTCACGTCAACGCGCGGCCGCCCGAGCATCGCCGGCGGAATGATCTCGTAGCCGGTGACGCGGCGCGAACTCATGTCCCAGAGCGGCTTGACGCCGATCAGCGCCAAGGCTTGGGCGATATCGTCGCCGCCGGTGCGCATGTTTGACGTACCCCAGGCCGTCACCCCGAAGGAGACAGGCCACTCGCCATGATCCTGCACATAGCGGCGCACCAGCAGTTCCGCCGATTTTTTGCCGAGCTCGTAGGCGGCCGGCGTCGGCACGGCGCGGCTGTCGACCGAATAGAAATTGCGGCCCGTCGGCAGCACGTCGGGCCGCCCGCGCGTCGGTGCGCCGGATGGGCCAGGTGCGACGAAGCGACCGTCGAGGCCAGCGAGCAGACCTGCGATCTCGGCGGGGCCGCAGGCGAGGATGGAAAGTTTGAGACGGGTTTCGATCTCCAAGAGTACAGCCCGCGTAGCCTTCCAGTCTGCTGGGCACTCCATTTCGCCGGAAACGAACTTCGCTGCCAGCAGTTCGATGCGCTCGACGGCGTCGCCGTTGGTTCGCCATGGGGCATCGAGAACATCTGCGAGGATATCAGGACGCGGACCGGCCCAAACGGCAGCCATGTCGGTGTCGAGAGGGTCGAAGGAGGAGGCACCCCGCACGCCGCCGCCCAATCCCGCATCCGCCGCGATCGCCCGCTGCAAACTCGCATCACCGCCCTCGCCAAGCCCGCGCGGCACCCGCGCCAGCGCCACGGTCAGGTCAGTCAAGAGCCGTCCTTCAGGCGAGACCCCGAACACATGCAGTCCATCGCGGATCTGCATCTCCTTTAGGTCGCAGAGATAGGCGTCGAGCTTCTTCAGCGCCTCGCCCTCGCTTTCGCCGCTCGCGATACCGGCATCACGGTCGAGGCCGATATCGGCAACGAGCTCGAGGATCTGGCGGCTGAGCAGACGAATGCGGCGGGGATCGCCGCCCGACGCCTCGTAATATTCGTCGACCAGCGCCTCCAGATCCTTCAGCGGCCCGTAGCTTTCGGCCCGCGTCAACGGCGGCGTCAGATGATCGATGATGACGGCCGCACTTCGGCGCTTGGCTTGCGTGCCCTCGCCCGGATCGTTGACGATGAAGGGATAGAGATGCGGCAGCGGCCCGAGGATCGCCTCGGGATAACAGCTTTCTGACAGCGCCAGCGCCTTGCCCGGCAGCCATTCGAGATTGCCGTGTTTGCCCATATGGATGATCGCATGGGCGCCGAACTCGCGGCGCAGGAAAGCGTAGAAGGCGAGATAACCGTGCGGCGGCACGAGATCCGGCGAATGATAACTCTCTTTCGGATCGATATTATAGCCGCGTGCTGGCTGGATGCCGACGAGCACCTCGCCGAAGCGCGCAAAAGGCAGGGCGAAGACGCCTTCGCGAAAATACGGATCATCTTCGGGATCGCCCCAGCGGGCTCTCACCTCATCCTGAATCTTACTGGGAAGAGATTCCAGGAAGCTGTTGTACAGACTCAGGGAAAGCGTCTCGCGGATGATCTTTCCGTCGGAACCGGAATTGGTCGGCCCTTCCATCAGGTGGCGGATCAGCGCATCGCCGTCGGCCGGAATTTCGGCGACCGGATACCCCGCTGCCCGCACAGCCTTCAGCACCTCGACGGTGCCGGCCGGCGTATCCAAGCCGACGCCGTTGCCGAGCCGGCCGTCCCGGTTCGGGTAGTTCGCCATGACGAGCGCGATGCGCCGGTCGCCGGCGAAAGTCTTCCGCAGCCGCGCCCAATTGGCGGCAAGCTCCGCCGTATAGCGCACCCGGCCGGCATCGGCCTGGCTGGCGACGATGTTCGTCTCGACCAGCGCATCGTAGCGCGCCGCCGTCTTGAAGGAGACCGCCCGCGCCAGCACCCGGCCATCGACTTCAGGCAGTGCCACGTTCATGCCGAGATCGCGCGCCGACAAGCCCTGCGGGGAAGCCGCCCATGCCTCCTTCGACGAGGCCGACAGGATCGCCTGCAGCACGATCGCCTCATTCGCCTCCAGCACCGTCGGCTGCCGGTCTGCACCCGGTGCCGAGACTGCAAAGCCGGTCGTGTTGATGACGACATCGGGTTTCAGCGCCGAAAATACGCTTTCGAGAATGCCTGTGGAGATGGGATCCTTGAGGCTGTAGGCAAAGACCGGCAGCGGCCAGAGGCCGAGTGCGGCCAGCGCCTCGACAAGCGCTTCGATCGGCCCGGTCTCGCCGCTTTGGACGAGGGCGCGGTAGAAGCTGATGGCGACTGTAGGGGATTCAAATCCCTCCTCCGCTACCATCCCCGCACCCGAAGACATATCTAAAACGACCCGCCGCCACTCCTCGACCCCGATCAACCCCCGCCCCGGCCACCAAATACCTGCCTTCATCAAAGGCACAGCCGGTGCCGGCTTCTCTGTGCCCGACAGCATCGCCCCGGCATAATCGAGAAACGCCCGCGCATTAGCATCGCCGCCCTCGATCAGATAGGCCCAGAGCGCGTTGAGATCGTCGAGATCAACATTGGAGAAAGGAACCAGCCCCGCATCTGGCCTGGCATCACCCGGCAAGACCGCAATCAGTGCACCGGCGCGAGCCGCAGCCGCATGCAGCGCTTCCAGCGCATAGTGGAAATAGCTGGCGCCGCCGAGCGCACGCACGATGATCAGCTTCGCATGCCGCGCGGTGCGCTCGACATAGGTATCGACCGACATCGGATGCTTGAGGCTCATCAGACTGGCGAGCCTCAGCGAAGGTGCTGTCCGGCGATCGCGATGGGCGGCTGCGATCGCGGCAAGCTCGCTGTCGGCCGCCGACAGGAACAGGATATCGCCCGGCGTCTGCCCAAGGTCGATTGCCTCCTCGCCGTCGCTGATCGTTCCCTGCTGGGCCAGAAGCAGATGCATCGGTCTATGCCAGCGCTTCGATCGCCGCCCTCACCGCGTCCTGGTCCATTTCGTGCAGGCCAATGACAACGAGGCGTGTGCCGCGCTTTTCTCCGGCTGCCCAGGCGCGGTCGAAATAATGGTCGATGCGGCTGCCGACGGCCTGGAGCTGCAAACGCATCGGTTTGCCTGAAACGTCGACGAAACCCTTGAGACGCAGCACGTCATGGGCTGATATGATGTCCTTCAGCGCTTCGACGAAACCGGCGGGATCGGCAATGGCTCCGAGATCGACGACAAAGCTGTCGAATTCGTCGTGATCGTGCGGCGCGCCATCCTCATGCTCCAGCTCGTGATGCGACTTGCGATTGGCGACATCGTCCTCCGTGCCGATGCCAAGGCCGAGCAAGATGCCGGCTGACACCTCGCCATTTCTCGCCTCGATCATCACGGGCTTGCGCACCGTGCGGGAGGCGACCTCGTCGCGCACCCTGATAAGGCCCGCAGCGTCGATTAGGTCGGTCTTGTTGAGCACGATGAGGTCGGCGCAGGTGAGCTGGTCCTCGAACAGCTCCTCGATCGGGCTTTCGTGATCGAGCGATTCATCCTCGGCACGGCGCGCATCGACGGCATCATGGTCGTCGGCAAAACGGCCGGCGGCAACGGCAGCACTATCGACCACCGTGATGACACCGTCGACGGTCACCTGGGTGCGAATGTCGGGCCAGTTGAAGGCGGCGACCAGCGGCTGCGGCAAAGCAAGGCCCGAGGTTTCGATGACGATATGGTCGGGCCGCTGTTCGCGTTCGAGCAGCTTCGTCATCGTCGGGATGAAGTCGTCCGCGACCGTGCAGCAGATGCAGCCATTGGTGAGCTCGATAATGTCGTCCTCGGTGCAATTGTCTGCACCGCAGCCCTTCAGCACGTCGCCGTCGACGCCGAGATCGCCGAATTCGTTGATAATCAGCGCAATCTTCTTGCCGCCGGCATTGGTCAGCAGGTTGCGGATCATCGTCGTTTTGCCGGCACCGAGGAAGCCGGTAATGACGGTTGCGGGAATCTTCTGCTGGTTCATGGACTTAACCCTTCATTTTCAGCGGCAGGCCTGCCGCGATGAAATAAACTTCGGCGGCCCTCGCCGCGATCGATTGGTGCAGCCGGCCGGCATGATCGCGAAAATCCCGCGCCATACGATTATCCGGCACGATGCCGAGACCGACCTCGTTGGAAACGAAAACGAGCCGCGCCTGCGCGGCGGGCAGGAAATCGGCAAGTGCGGCAAATTCCGCCGCCATGTCGCGCTCCTCGATCATCAGATTGGTGACCCAGAGCGTCAGGCAATCGATCAGCACGATGCGCCCTTCGCCGTCGATGGCGGTAAGCTTGCCGACAAGATCGAGCGGCTCCTCATGCGTCGTCCAGGACGGACCGCGATCGGCCTTGTGTTGCGTGATGCGCGCCTGCATCTCCTCGTCCCAGGCCCGTCCGGTGGCAAGGTAGTGGCGATCCAGATCGGTCGCGGTGACGAGGGATTCGGCGAACCGGGACTTGCCGGAGCGCGCGCCGCCAAGGATGAAGACGGTGTTGGAGGGGGCAGCCGTCATGCCGGCGTTGCCTTCTGAATAGATGCCGCGCAAGCCGCAACGGAAGACGCCGGCGGCTGTAGGGCCCCGCCAAATCGCGCCGCACCAGGCTGCGCTGAATTCAATCGTTCAGCCAAGACAACCTCCGTGCTGGCAACGGGCATAGTGCCCAGGTGTGGGCTTCGCGCCCGGCACGCATGGCAGGTCTCCTGGCTCGCAGTTATCGGCCGCGATCGGGGCAGACCGGAAACCGGTCGCCCTGATCGTGCCAGCGGATCATCCTCGCCTTCCCGGCTGCATCGGTGAAAAAGTGGACGATTCGTAGACTTGAGAGGCGTCCGACCCCGGTTGATCACCATGCATATCCAGTGGCTTTTCCGGCATGTCGTCCGTCCCGCCCGCCTGCAGGATTGCAGGCTGTCGGCAGAAAAGGCTTCACGCCGGATGGACGACCCTGACCGCACTACAGTCGCGGGGTCGGCTGTGATGAAGGCGCCCGGCTTGGGTCCGCCCCGTCACATTCCCTTTTCATCCGGAAGGGCGTAATACCGATCCGGAACCATCCGTTATGTCAGGATGGTCGGGCGACCATCCGTTGAGGGATGGTTAGGCAAGCTCAGAGGTGAAGTCAACCGGCCTTGGCGACCGGGCAATGGCCGGCCAGAGGAAGCAACTCCGCCAACACGACTTACTCTACCTAAAATATCGTCATTTATCATAGACTTACGTCATAAAAATTTGTCCCCGCCGCCGGCTTTTCGCCGCAATTGCGTCGCAAGCGGACTGCGCGACCATCTCTGCCCTTGACCGGGCCTCTCCCCGCCTAGTTGTCTAGCCATGCTTATGAAATTGGATCGGCGCCGTTTTCGTGCGCTGCGTGTTTTCTTCGATCCGGGACGCCTGCGGGCGCTGACCCGCCGTAGCGAGGTTGGCCTGTCGCTGGCGGGCGCCGTCGTCGGCATCATCTCGGGTCTCGCCGTCACCGGCATGAGTTACGTCTCCAACGAGCTGCATCAGCTGGTCTTCGGCATATCAGACAGCGAACGGCTGAGCTCGTCCGAGATCGAGAACAAGATGCTGCTGCTCACTGCCCCCGTCATTGGCGGCGCCCTGCTCGGCATGTTGCTCCTAGTGCTGGCGAAACGACGCAAGAAGCCGATGGTCGACCCGATCGAGGCCAATGCGCTGCATGGCGGCCGCCTGTCCTTGACCGACAGCATCATCGTTGCCGTGCAGAACCTGATCTCCAACGGTTTCGGCGCCTCCGTCGGCCTGGAGGCCGGCTATACCCAGCTTGCCGCCGGCCTCGCCTCCAAATTCGGCCTGAAGCTGCAGCTTCGCCGCTCGGACCTGCGCACCCTCGTTGGCTGCGGCGCGGCGGGCGCCATCGCCGCCGCCTTCAACGCGCCGCTGACCGGCGCTTTCTATGCCTTCGAGCTGATCATCGGCACCTATACGATCGTGTCGCTGACGCCTGTCGTCGTCTCCGCCCTTGTCTCCACCCTGATCGCAAGGCTGCTTGCCGGCAGCGATTTCACCATCGATATCGGCAGCTTCGGCTCGGTCGTGCCAGCCGATTATATCCCGGCACTGCTGCTCGGTGCTTTCTGCGCCGGTGTCGGCATCCTGATCATGCAGGGCGTCGCCTTTGTCGAAGAGCTGGCGCGCAAGAGCTCGATCGCCCCACCCTTCCGCCCGGCACTCGGCATCATCATCGTCGGGCTGTTGGCGATGATCTCACCGCAGGTGCTCTCGGCCGGCCACGGCGCGTTGCATCTCAACCTTTCCCGTGAGGTGGCGATCCCGACGCTGATCGGCCTCTTCCTCTTGAAATCCTTCGCCTCGGCGATCTCGATCGGCTCCGGCTTCAGGGGTGGGCTGTTCTTCGCCTCGCTGTTCATGGGCGCCCTGCTCGGCAAGCTCTTCGCCTATTGCGGCCCCTATTTTGCCGATGCGACGCTGACGCCCGTCATCTATGCCGTGGTCGGCATGAGTTCGCTCGCCGTCGCCGTCATCGGCGGGCCGCTGACCATGACGTTCCTGGCGCTCGAAATCACCGGCGATTTCCCGATTACGGCACTGGTGCTCGCCGCCGTCATCACCTCCTCGCTCGTCGTCCGCTCGACCTTCGGCTACTCCTTCGCCACATGGCGCTTTCATCTTCGCGGCGAAAGCATCCGCAGCGCCCATGATGTCGGCTGGATCCGCAATCTGACGGTCGACAAGCTGATGCGCGCCGATGTCAAGACGGCAAGGGCGGGCATCTCTCTGGAGGAATTCAAGCAGGCCTTCCCGATCGGCTCGACCCAGCGCGTCATCCTCGTCGAGGAGAGCGACAAATATGCGGGCCTCGTGCTGGTGCCGGAGATCTACGCCAACCCGACCGACGCCCAGGACGAGGGCAAGACGCTTGCCGATTTCATCCACTACCGCAACGACTTCCTGCAGCCGCAGATGAATGCCAGGCAGGCGGCGGCGATCTTCGACAAGAGCGAAAGCGAAGCACTCGCCGTCGTCAACAACCTGATCGAACGCAAGGTGATCGGCCAGCTCAGCGAAAGCTATACGCTGCGCCGCTACAGCGAAGAACTCGACCGCCGTCGCCGCGAGGTCTCAGGCGAGATCTGATCCGTCGCCGCGCCGATCGGATCGACGCTTCAGGATACGGCGTCGGCGAGCTTGAACACGTCGGCCCGCTTCGAAACACCGCGCAGCTCAAACGATCCTAGATACTCGCAGGCCACGGCGCAGGTGGCCGCGAAGCTCTCCGACATCAGCAGGTGTTGTTCAAGCGTGCCGCAGAGCTTTTCGAGCCGCGAGGCCTCGTTGACGGCCCTGCCGATCACCGTGAAATCGAGCCTGCCACGGGCGCCGACGTTCCCATAGAAAACCTCGCCGAGATGCAGGACGACATCGACGCCGATATCGGGGCCGCCGTTTTTCGTCCGCTCACGGTTCAGCGCCTCGTTTGCTTTCAGCAGATTCTTCGTAGAAGCCAGCGCGGCCATGCAGGCCTTCTGCGGATCCTCGGCGTCGGTTGGAAAGATCGCAAGCACGCTGTCGCCCATGAACTTGAGGATCTCGCCGGAATTTTCCTCGACATGCCGGTCGATCAGCTCGAAATGTTCGTTCAGAAACCCGACGATCTCGCTGGGTTGATAGACCTCGGTCAAGGCCGTGAAATTTCTGAGGTCCGCAATCAGGATCGCCGCATTGATGGAGCCGCCGGTTCCCCTCTGGGTCTCCCCGGCCAGAATGCGCGCGCTCGTCCTGGCGCCGGTATAGACCGCGAGGATATCGGTGGCGGTTTTCGATGCCGCCACACGGTAAGCCGCCAGACCCAGCGCCGGGACAAGCGCTTTGACGATCGCCAGCTGATCATCGGAAAATCCGCCCGGCGCATCGCTGGTCAGGGAGAAACCAAGCCCGCGCAACGCGACCTCCTTCGGAAATTCGCAAAGGCTGACCAGATGGTCCGTGCCGCCGGCAAGCGCAAATTCCGCGAGCTGCGGATAGTCGAGCCCCTCGCCCCTGGCCAATATCCAGCGCCCTGTTCTCTCGCCGCGGTTCAGCAGGTAAAATATCGGTGTTTTCTCGAAGTTGCGCTCTTCTACGCTGCCATGCGCTGCATTTTCGAGAACGGTTGCACCGCCCCGCACGAAATTGGCCGAGACGCCGCGATACATGGGATGAAGGGATGGCATGGTAATGCTGGCCCGCCAGATCGGAATGCCATCGGCGATCAGCCGCTCGCACAGGCCGGCGACGAGATCGCCAATATGCTCGCTGGTGAGTCCCTGCTCTATAAGCCACTGAATATGATCGTTAATTTTCGAACCTCCGCATGGGACCGGGAACCGGGAATGACCGTTTTCGCCACCAAAGCCCGGCAACACGAACCGCAGATACGCGCTGAAAGAGCGATATCACGCATCCCATTCATTAGCCTGCTTCGCGTCGCTATACCACTCCTGGGCGAATGGAAGTGATAGGGAATCCAATGATGACAACAAGGAGCGCCAGCGCTTTTCCTCAACCGTTCGGCTTCACTGAGATATGTAAAGGGCTGCTCGGTTAGCGGAATCTGTTCCAGTCTCCGTCCCGCGAGGCGACGAACGGGATCTCGCCTCTCGACACCGCAATGTCCTTCAGCATGTGGTCCGACAACGCCCCAAGCCGATTTTCCACCGATCGCCGTCGTCGCCACAGCATGAGGCTACGAGCCGGAGACAACAGCAGCAGCACCGCTTTGCGCAGTCGCAGTTCGAACCCGCCTGACAAGAGCTTCTCGTTCATGATCGTCCCCATCGAGTCGTGCGCCGATCACAAAGATCGGTGCGCCCTGCGAGCCGGTCGGCGCCTCGTCCGCCGGCCGGCTCCCGCGCCCCAGCGCAGACCTCGGAATCGAGATTGGTTTGGTGAAAGGGTTATGCGTGGATTGAAAAGCGACAGAGCGTGGTTGGCGCGCCCTATCGAACGCGGTCTTAACGCGCGGCCGAATGAGGGCCGATGAGCGTGGTGATCTCCGTCACGCGGTCCGCTGGAAAGCCACCCTTTTCTGCGTGCCGATAGACCGCATCGGCGCTCTCGGCCTCATGAACGCAGTACATCTTGTCCCCGGTCACATAGCTGGTGATCCAGGTATAGGGTTCGCCGAGAGAGGCCACGACGGCGTTGGATTTCGCCGAGATCTCTCGCAGGCTTTCCTTGTCCATGTCCCCGAGACCTGGAATGTTTCGTTCGACAACGAATTGCGGCATTGTTTTATCCTTCCATGATGTTTTGAGTGACGCAGCGCTTCATCAACCGTGCGCATGCCGGCAGCTGACGTCGGGGTTCATGTCGGCGAACGGTCCCTTCGGATTGTTCTTCCATGCCCAGACGTGCAGCTCGTAGAAAGCCGGAAGGCCATAGCGGTTCGGTGCGTTCGTGAAACTGAACAGCTGGCCGCCGAGATTGGCGGGGCCTTTCGTCGTGATGTATTCGACAGCGACGAGTTTCATCTTGCCGTGTTCGTCAGGCTCGTACATCACAGCCTCCGGCTTGGAGAGATCAATGGCCTCATCCTTGATGAGGTCGGCACTGACATAGTGGATACCCATCGCACCTCCATCTATGCCGCTGGTGCATGGGATCGGCGAATAGCCTTCCTTGACGGCCTGGTTGACATCCCGGAAGCGCGCATTGGCCTCCCGGACCTGTTCCGGCAGGCCGCCGCCAAGCGCTGCAGCCGGAAGAGCTGCCATAATGAGAAGCGCCGCGATTGGCGCTTTTGTCGCTTTCATGAAGATTGCCCTCCAATTTCTGGTTGTCCAAGCCGATTGGATTCCGGCCGGCATTGCGTTGTAAAAAATCCGCGTGATGAAACATCTCCCGCGTGGGGGATGAAATCTTCCGCAAATCCCGGAAATGAAGGCGCCATGGCCGGCGACAATTGACCGTGCTGGCCGGGCTGATGCAGGATTGTGATCATGGAACAGCAGCTGTCGGAAATTATTGGCGCTATTTATGATTGCGTGGCTCGGGAGGATGCCTGGCCGAACGCTCTTCGTCTGATCAATGGCCAGGTCAATGGCTTTCTAACCACGCTTGCGGTCTTCGACACCACCACCCGGTCCGCACGTCTGGCCCAGATCGCCTGCGACGACGGAGAGGCCGTCCGCACCCTCGTGGCGCATGCGAAGGACGTCCCGTTCTTCCACCTTCTCCACCGAATGGAGATCGATCAGCCCGATACGCTGGAGCGGATGTTTTCCCTCTATGGACCCGATGGCGAAGCCATCTGGAAGAGCGGTGCGCTATACCAGAACTTTCATGCCAGGTATGGGGTTTTAAACTCGATCGACATGGCCGTGCTGAAGCGCCCGACCCGGGTCGGAACGATCAACATTTCGGTGCAATACGAACCGAGCGAACGACGCGTCTTCGACATCGTCGGGCTGCTCGGCCCGCATATCCGCCGTGCCGTGACGATCCACGATATGTTCGAGATGGAGCGCGCCGAAGCCGCCGTCCTCAGGGAGGTCATCGACGCTCTCGACCATGCGGTCTTCATCGTTGCAGAAGACATGACAATCCTCTTCGCCAATGAAGCCGCTGAAGCACGGCTGCGCGAGCAGCAGGTGGTGCACTCGCTTTCAGGCCGGCTGGCTGCTCGCTACAGTTATGCAGGCGCCGCCCTTTCCAACGCCGTGACGCTTGGCGCGCGCGACGAAATCAGTCTCGCAGCCGCTGGGATCGATGTTCCCCTTGCCTCGGCCGAACGCCCCGCCGTCGCTCACGTTCTGCCGTTGCAGCGGCGCACCGAAAGGGGACGCTTCGAAAGCCGGGCGGCGGCGGCGATCTTTCTCGCCGCGGCTGGAACGGTGATCCAGTCGGCCGTCGAAGCCGTTGCTGCCCTTTTTGCTCTCACGCCTGCCGAACGGCGCGTGGTCGGCTACGTGTCCGAAGGCATGACGCGATCCGAGATCGCAAATGCACAGGGCGTTGCCGACGGCACCGTGAAATCGCAATTGGCCGCCATCTACGACAAGACGGGAGCGGAAGATCAGCGCAGCCTGCAGCAGCTCGTCCGCGAACTTAGCCCACCTGTCAGGCGCGCCTAAGAAGTCGACATTAAACTTCGGCCGACTGGCAGCAGACGCGAAAAAGCACGCCGGCGCCACGGCAGCTGCGGACTCCGCTCACATCCTGACCGTCATGCCGCCGTCGACCGTCAGTACGTGGCCGTTGACAAAGGAAGCGGCGGCGCTTGCGAGAAAGAGCGCCGCGCCGGCGATCTCGTCCGGCCGTCCCCAGCGTTGAACCGGGATGCGCTGGCGCACGAAGGGCATCAATTCCTCGTTCGCAGCCATCGCCGCGTTCGTCTCGGTGGCAAACCAGCCGGGCGCAATTGCGTTGCTGGTGATGCCGTGCGGGCCGAATTCGACTGCCATGCCGCGCATCAGTCCGGTCAGTCCCTGCTTTGCTGCCGGATAGACGCAGTCGCCGGGCATTACGACATGGCCGCTGATCGAGGTCACCGCGATCAGGCGGCCGTGATGGCGTCGCTTCATCAACACGGCAGCGTCGCGCGAAAGCGTCATCGCCGCTGCTAGGTCGGTGCGCAGCAGCTCGATGATGGCATCATCGTCGAATTCGGCCAGCGGCCGCCTGTCGCGGGCGCCGACATTGTTGATCAAAATATCGAGACGACCATGGATCTTGTCGATATCGGCCATCGCAGCACGCTGTGCCTCGCGGTCGGCGACATCGAATGCGGCGGCCTCCGCCGTGCCGCCAGCGGCACGGATGGTCCCGACGGCGCCTTCCAGCGTCGCCGCCCTGCGTCCGTTGACGATGACATGCGCGCCGGCCTCGGCAAGGGCGCGCGCCATCTCGAAGCCCAGACCACGGCCGCCGCCGGTCACGAGCGCCACCTGACCTGCCAGTGAAAATCTATCCAATATGCTCATGGTTTTCGTCGCTCTCAACCGGGTCCGTCGTGAAATTAATGGACTCAGTCAACTAATTTGGCAATAGCCGAACGACGAGACCGGATAACGCATCCGGCTTAGCCGAGCAGTTCGGCCAGCCAGCGTGGATCGAGGTGGCGTTCCAACTCCCCGGCGACGTCGTCGAGCGCCTGCTCGACGCTCTCGCGGTAATTCCTCCGCCCACCTGATAGGCCGAAGCTTTGAAGCAGCCGGGCGCGATAGGCATCGCTGCCGAAGAGCCCGTGCAGGTAGGTGCCCATGATCCGACCGTCGGCCGACAGCGCGCCGTCGGGCGCGCCGTCAATGATCGCCGAAGGCCGATCGCAATCCGGGCCGCGGGTGATGCCTAGATGGATCTGGTAGCCGGCAAGCGGCGCGCCATATTCGGTCGAGCGAGCCTGGCTGTTGCGCACGGTCTTCTCCGACGCCATCTCGGTCTCGATGTCGAGCAGCCCAAGCCCCGGCGTCTCGTGCGTCCCGCCCTCGATGCCGAGCGGATCATGCACCGTCCGGCCGAGCATCTGGTAGCCGCCGCAGATGCCGATCACCCGGCCGCCGCGCCTGACATGCGCCTTGAGATCGCGGTCCCAGCCCTCAGCCCTGAAGTCGGCGAGATCCGATATCGTCGATTTCGAGCCGGGAAGCACAACGAGGCTCGCATCGGCAGGTATCCGCTCGCCTGATCGCACGAACACCAGCTCGACATCCGGCTCGGTCCTCAGCGGATCGAGATCGTCGAAATTGGCGATGCGCGGCAGCACCGGCACGGCGATCTTCAGCGCGCCCGTCCCGCCCCTCGCCAGCCGTTCGAGCACGACCGAATCTTCGGCCGGCAGGCGTCCCGCACCCGGCAGCCACGGCACGACGCCGAAGCACGGCCAGCCGGTAAAGCCCTCGATGGCGCGGATGCCGTCGTCAAACAGCGAGACGTCGCCGCGGAACTTGTTGATGATATAACCCGCAATCATCGCCCGGTCGCCATCGTCGAGGACTGCATGCGTGCCGACCAGCGAGGCGATGACGCCGCCGCGGTCGATATCGCCGACGAGCACGACAGGCACGCCCGCCTGCGTCGCAAAGCCCATATTGGCGATATCGCCGGCCCTGAGATTGATCTCTGCCGGCGATCCGGCACCCTCGACGATAACGAGGTCGGCGCCCGCAGCCACTTTTTCGAAGCTCTCGAGCACGGCGCCGAGCAACTGTGGCTTCAGCCGCTGGTAGTCGCGCCCCTTCGCCTGGCCGAACACCCTGCCCTGCACGATGATCTGGCTGCCATTCTCCGATTGCGGCTTAAGCAGCACCGGATTCATGTGCACCGAGGATGGCGTGCGCGCGGCCAGCGATTGCAGCCACTGCGCCCGGCCGATCTCGCCGCCGTCATCGGCGACCGCCGCATTGTTCGACATATTCTGGGGCTTGAACGGCCGGACCGTCAGCCCGCGATTGGCCGCCAGCCGGCAGAGGCCTGCAACCAGAACCGTCTTGCCGACATCGGAGCCGGTTCCCTGCAGCATGATCGCTCTTGGCATGGTGGCCCGCATCCGCCTCTCGTTCAGGCGAGGCCTACAATAGGCGGTAATCCCGGGTCAAGACTTGCCCCAAAGTTCCGTGCCGCAAACGCGAAAACCGCGCATGGCCTTGGCTCTGCGCGGTTTGCCGAAAACTCAGGCGTCTTCGCCCCTACACGGCGAAGCTCGCTTTCTCCGGTACGCACTACCTGAACCAGAGAAGCGGCGGTCATTGCTGCCACGACCCAACTGATAACGGCACATTCTTACCGGAGGGTTATTGAAGGCTTACGCAAATGTTAATTTTGATCTTTTTTGACATTCTCGTCGAAATTTCTGCCGAAGATCCGCCGCCGATCGCGAAGAGCGTGCATTTCGCCCAGGGGCGCCATTTTCGGGATCTTCACATAAATTCTTCGAATTCAATCATTTAGTCACGCAACCATGAGCAGAAGATGGTTGATTTCTGCGAGCGAACGCGTAGGCTCCGTCATAATGCGCCATTGTTGAACATGGCCTGCGACGAGTTGCCGGAGCCGCAAGGACGGACGGTGCCATGAACCGGAAAGCCTGTTGCTGTATCGCCCGGCAGGCGTTTTCCCCTCAGGTGCCAGAGATATATGTCGGTTGATTTCAGAGCCTGCGCGTCCGCCTAAGAAGAATTCGGGGAATGACGATGAAGACGTTTCTGATTCCGGCCGTCTTTGCCGCGGCTCTTTCTACCGTTGCGCCGGCTGAAGCAGCCGAATGCGGCACCGTTTCGATCGCCGAAATGAAATGGGCCTCGGCAGGAATTGCGGCGAGCTTCGACAAGATCATCCTGGAAAAGGGCTACGGCTGTTCCGTCACCATTGTCGATGGCGACACCCTGCCGACCTTTGCCTCGATGAATGAGAAAGGCACCCCTGACATCGCCTCGGAATACTGGATCAATTCCGTCAGGGCCCTGCTCGATCAAGCCGTCAACAGCGGCCGGCTGGTGCAGGGGGCCGAAATCCTGGCTGACGGCGCCGTCGAGGGTTGGTGGATCCCGAAATTCATCGCCGACGCCCACCCCGACATCCGCTCGGTCGAAGACGCGCTGAGACATCCCGAGCTCTTCCCCGCCGAGGACGACCCATCGAAGGGCGCAGTCTACAACTGTCCCGCCGACTGGAGCTGCCAGATATCAACCACCAACCTGTTCAAGGCGCTTGCTGCCGACAAGAAAAGCTTCGAGCTTGTCGAAACCGGCAGTCCCGAACAGTTGGATGCCTCGATTGCCCGCGCTTTCGAAAACAAGGTCGGCTGGCTCGGTTATTACTGGGCGCCGACCGCCATCCTCGGCAAATATGACATGACGCGCCTGAGCTTCGGCGTCGGCCACAACAAGAACGAATGGGACCGCTGTACCGCAGTTGCCGGCTGCGCCAGGCCGCAGCTGAATTCCTACCCGGTCTCGCGCGCCTTCACACTGATGACCCGGTCTTTCGCCAGCCGTGCCGGACCTGTCACGACCTATCTCAAGACCCGCAAATGGGACAATGAGACGATCAACCAGGTGCTCGCCTGGCAGGACGAAAACCGCGAAAGCAACGAGGATGCCGCGATCTATTTCCTTCGCAATTACGAGGGCCTGTGGACGAAATGGGTGCCTGTCGATGTAGCCGAGAAGGTCAAGGCGAGCTTATAACGACAAGACACGAGCAAGCATGGACGATTCGATGACAGGCAATGTTCCCTTTCCCGACCGCGATACCGTTGCGGAAAAGCTTGCCGCGCTGTCGGAGACCGACAAGTCGTATGTGGGGCTACTGATGGAAAACGCCGCCCAGGACGACAACCTGCTCGACGGCCTGCGCCGCCATCTCGATCTTGCCGCCGGATCGCGTTTCCTGAACTCGCTGAAGCTCGAAAATCTGGGAATTTGGCTCGGAACCCAGGCGCCGGACCGGTTACAGATCCGACTGATGGAAACCGCCCGCTCCAGCCAACATCCCGCCTACCAAGCCTTCCGGACCGGTCTCGACCGATCCGGCGGGCTGGAAAAGGTTTATCCCCCGGTCCTCCGTTAGGATGGTCCGGCCCCGGTCATCCGTTAGGATGATCCGACTCCGGTCAGCACCTGATCCGGCGATTATGGCAGCGATCTGAACGGTCGTTACTTCTTCGCGGCGCGGTCGACTGAGCGGCCGGCATCCTGCGTGGCGTTCACGGTATTTGCTGTATCCTTTCCTATGCCGCGGATCGTGTTTCCGCAGGAGGAAAGGGCAAGAAGAACCATCAAGGCTGCGGCAATTTTGGCCGTTGTCGTCATCTCGGATATCCTTGTTTGAAATCAACCCCGAACGGCGACAATTGCCGTCCGCGCCGATAACGCACGACAAACCAAAAGGTTCACCGGCTAGAAGGATACCTGTCAGACTATCCGCGCATAATCCTTTGCGAAAATCGAATCGGATTTTCGGGGATTAGGCGGCGACCGCCTTTGCTCTCTCGGCAAAGGCGCCGCGAATGCTGTCGGCCACCGTCTCGATCGGCCCCGACACCTGCGAGGCGGTTAGCAGCCGGATATCGAAGGCGCCGAGTTCCGGCAGCCCTTCCTGAGGCCCGAGGATCGCCATGTCCTCGTTGACATAGGACAGCGGCAGTGGCGCGATGGCGAGATCAGAAAGCACGGCGGCGCGCTGCGCCATCGTGTGGCCGCTGAGATAGGCGACGCGATAATGCCGCTTGTTGCGTTCGAGTTGGGAGAGCGCCTCCTGGCGCCAGATGCAGCCATCCTCCCAGATCGAGATCGGCAGGGGATCTCGGCGATGCGCCGAACCGCACCTGGCGCCAGCCCAGACCAGCCGCTCGCGGAACACGACCTCGCCGCCCGTCGGAAACGGCCGTGTCGCACAGTTGATCAACGCGAGGTCGAGCCGCTGCTCCTCCATGCGCTTCTTCAGTCCGATGCTCATGTCGATCGTCACATCGACCATGATGCCGGGATAGCTCTCGGCGAAACTCTTCAGGATGCTCGGCAGCAGCCGTTCGCCGATATCCTCAGGCGCGCCGAGCCGCACGACGCCGCTAAGCTCGGGCATGATGAAGCGCGACACCGCCTCGTTCGACAGCGCCAGGATGTTGCGCGCGTAGGACAGCAACATCTCGCCGTGGCGCGTCAGCGATACCGAGCGGGCGTCGCGCAGAAACAGTGTTGCCCCCAGTTGTTCTTCAAGTTTCTTGATCTGCATCGACACCGCCGATGGCGTGCGGAAGACCGCCTCTGCGGCGGTGGAAAAATTGCCTGTCTCTGCGATAGCCACGAAGGTACGCAGCACCTCGTTATCAAGCAGCGGAATGGGACGGCGAAAGGGAATGCTCATCGTCGCATCTTTCAATTTTTCTGATTCATAACCCCATATCATTTTGTTTGATTGAATGTCAATTGACCCTCATATTTCGGGCGTCGGCAGCTAAATGCAGCAAAGGAGGCCCGACATGCCTCAAACAAACATCTGGAATATCGTACAGGCCCTTTCCGCATTCAAGTCGCAGAGGCGCAGGGATGCGAACCATGAGCATGCGCTCCGAGAGCTAAGGCGCTTTCCGCCACATCTGCTGGCAGATTGCCAGCGCGAGCTAGAGTTGACCGTCCCGGAGCGCCGCGCGTGCGATGGGACGCGGTAGAGACGCTTCATCCCTTTGAATCCGCTCAGGATCTGGGCACATCGATGCCGGGCCAACTCGCAACGTCTTACTCGACTTGCGCCGCAGCGGATGATCGACGGTCGAACGCCGATCACATCCCGCCCAGCAGTTTGAACGCTATGATCCACATCGTGAAAGCGACGAGCGTTTCCAGCATGCGCCAGGATGAGGGTTTCGAGAAGATCGGCCGCAGCCGCTTTGCGCCATATCCGAGCGAAAAGAAGAACAGGAAGGAACCCGTCACCGCCCCTGCCGCAAAGGAAACCTGCTCTCCCGGATATCGCGTCGATATCGTGCCGAGCAGCACGACCGTGTCGAGATAGACGTGGGGATTGAGCCAGGTGAGTGCGAGGCAGGTCGCCAGCGTCTGCCGAAAACTCGACGACTTTGCTTCCCCGGCCGTCAGAGCAGCGGACGACCGCAAGGCGGAATAGAGGCTTCTTGCCCCGTACCAGACCAGAAATGCGGCTCCGCCATAGCGCATGACCGGGTCGAGCCAGGGCATGAACCTGGCGATCTGCTGGAGGCTGGTCACACCAAGTACGATCAGCGCGGCATCCGATACCGCGCATGCGAGGCAGACGGCAAAGATATGTTCGTTTCGCAAGCCTTGGCGGAGGATGAAGGCGTTCTGCGCGCCAATGGCGACAATCAGGCTGAGGCCCATCATCAAGCCGGTTATATAGATCGAAAAATTCATCTCTTCGGCCGACGCCCCTCATTTCGGTAAGGTTGCGCTATCGCGATTGGGAGAATTAGGCTAGTTAATCTGACTTACCTAGATTAAGTGAAACTAATCCATGCTCGACTATCCCGCACTTCGTGCCGTCGCAACCATTGTCCAGACAGGCAGCTTCGAGAGAGCCGCGACCGTCCTGAGCGTGACCCCGTCGGCCATTTCGCAGCGCGTGAAGCAGCTCGAAGAGCGTCTCGGCGTCGTCCTCATCGTCAGAGGCACGCCGTGCACGGCGACGGAAAAGGGAGAATGGCTCTGCCGCCATATGGAGAATGTCGGCATGCTCGAAGCAGAACTCTTCGGGCAGCTGCCGGCCCTCATCGATCCCGACGAACCTCGCCAAAGGGTCACGCTTCAAATCGCGACGAACGCCGACAGCCTCGGGACATGGTTCGTCGAGGCCATGTCGAGTTTCGCCAGGAGCTCTTCCTATCTGCTGAACGTCGCCGTCGACGACCAGGACCACACCGCCGAATGGCTACAGCGCGGGCGGGTGATCGCCGCTGTCACCAGCCTGGAAAAGCCGGTCCGCGGATGCCGACGTTTTGCACTCGGCATTCTGCGTTACCACGCAACCGCAACGCCCGATTTCGTCGCACGGCACTTTCCGCATGGCGTGACATCAGAGGCAATCCGCAACGCCCCGGCGCTGACCTTCAATCAGAAGGACAGGTTACAAAGCAGTTGGGTGCGGCGGATGTTCGGACGCGATCTCGACTATCCTACCCATTGGCTGCCGTCGCCGCAAAGTTTCGTCGAAGCCAGCCTCTCGGGCATGGGTTGGGGGATGAACCCGACCCAGCTGACCCGCGAGCATCTCGCGTCCGGACGGCTGGTCGAGCTGGTGCCCGACACACCGCTCGATGTCCCGCTCTACTGGCAGATAAACCGCCTCGCCGCCGATCGCCTGGCGGATCTGACGCGCGAAGTCGTCACAGTGGCCAAGCGCCGTCTTTGACGCGTCACTCAAGAATGCAGCAGAACCGGGTCGCTTTTATCAAACGTAAGCCGTGCGGCTGCCGAACTCACTGGTCTCGTCAAAATTCGTCGTGCCGATACGCTCGCTTTCGCCGGAAAATTCTTTCGGAGCGTCACCGGCAGGCTTCGATGCAGCAGACGCCTGAGTTTGGCTGCTCTCGCTCGCTTCGAGCTTGGCAATCTTCGCTTCCAGCRTATCGATGGATTTTTCGATCGTGGCCTTCTCTTGCTCGTCCTGCGTTTCCGACAGGGCTGCCTTCTTTTCGGCAAGCTGTGCCTCGAGAGAGGCAAGCTGATCCGACGAACTGGAAGACGAGATTGTAGCGGCTGAACTCAAAATGGTGGATGCAGAACTGGAAATTGCGCTGACCATGAGCATGACTTTCGATGGTGGAATGTCATCGTTCTAGCCACGGATGGTAAAGGCTCGATAAATAAAGTACCGGATAGTACCAAAATAACGGGGATGGCTACGCAAATAGCGCGTTCCTATGCGATGGCGATGATTTCCAGTTCCTGGCCGCCTGTCTCCACCAAATCGCCGACAGCCTTGCCCATCAGCAACCGCGCCACCGGGGAAACGTAGGAAATCGATCCGGCCTTGGGATCGGCTTCGTCCTCTCCGACGATACGATAGGTCTGCACGCGCCCGTCGTCACGGCGGAAAGTCACCGTGCTGCCGAAGGCGACGGTGTCGATTGACGTAGGGTCAGGCACGAGCTGGGCGGTGCGAAGTCTTGCGGCTAAGTAGCGAAGATCACGCAAGGGATTGGCTGTCTGCCGCCGCCGTTCGTTCACGTCGTCGATGGTGCTCGCGCCATCATAGGCCTCGCGAGCCTCTTTGAAGCGCAGCTCGAGAGCCTTCAGTCCTGCTTCCGTAACAAGGTTCGGATGCGCCGAAATCGGACGCAGGGTTTCCGAAGCGGTTTCGAAACTCTCTTCCTTGGTAAAAGCGACGGCCAATCTCGGACTCCGTTTTAGCGCGATGCGCTCTTCTAGCTGATGGGCAATTGCCGCGAAACGATTGTCGGAACCATACACCGACCGCGGACGAACCGCCAATCTCGGTTGATAGGCGGCCGGCGCCGGCGGCAGAGGCAGCCCGCTTTCAAGGTCACCGCCCCGTAGCTGTTAAGCGGCGGAAACGTTCAGCAACACATGGCGGTGCTCGGCACCCTCATTTCGAAACGTGCTGGGGTTTGCCCTTCCTCTTGGTTGAGGCGAACTCTTCGAGCTGCTTTTCGCTCATGGATTCGACCATTTGTTTCGAGGCACCTTTGAGTTCACTCTTGGGTGTCTCGCCGCGCTTGGCCGAGAGGGCGGCGCCTGCGGCCTTCTGCTGGGCCCTGGACTTGGCTGGCATATCGATCTCCTATCGCTTGAACGGGCGGTGGCCGGCGTCAAAGTCATCATGCTCTAACTATCCTGTTCTAAGGAGGCTGCGGCCCGCAAGCCGCAGCCGACCGGCTGTCAGTTGATGGTGGCCCACTGGCTTCGAACATCCCTGGCGTTCTTCGACAGATGGACGTGAGCATCCACGTGATCGACCCAATCGATCGGGATCAAGTGGTGCTTGCCGTCCTCCGAATCGAGCTTCGTCAGCTTGGTGCGCGTGGGGCCGTCGAGATGATCGACTGTGCCGACATGGGTGCCGTCGGCAGCCCGCACTTCCATATGTTCACGGATCTGCTCTGCGGAAATCATCGTTTCCTCCTTTGCATCATTGTCAGGTACGAAGCGGCAACGAGGTGGAGCAGACTTGGTTCCCAACACGCGCGACCGTGTTCAATCAGCAGTCACGTCCCAATTGTCGTCCGGGTTGAAGGTCCGGATGCCAGTTCGCGAGGCGGGAGCGGCGGTGCCCGATAAATCGGCGTCGGCTGCTCCCACCTTCTCGGATCTGCAACCCCGCTGACACTGTCTCTGCGTAACATACCCCGATTATACGGGTAACGTCTCCGATCTTCGCGTAGTCTGGCCTTGTGCAGACTTCGACCGCCGCGGCGTGCGGCGTCGAGGCCTGCTTGAACTCGGCAGAGTTATGAGGAGCAGCCGCAGTGAGCACAGCAAGATGTCATGATGGCCGAATTCAACCGAGACTTTACCCAGGTCTGGAATGGATCTTGGCTCTCCTGCTGCTCTGCGTATTGGTCGGATGTGGCGGCCACCCGAAGAATGTGCTCATCCCCGTTGCCGACAGCGCGCCGAATTCCACCAAGGTCGACATGCTAGTGACCACGACGCGCAGCCGCTCCACGATACGGGGCGAAATGTTTACAGGCGAGCGCGCACTCGCCCCGGCCTTTGCCGACATCACCGTATCCATCCCCCCTGCAAACGTCCGAAAGGTCGGCGAAGTCGCCTGGCCGAAGAGGCTTCCATCCAATCCCGCAACCGATTTCGCAACCTTGAAAGCCGACGAGATCACGCGCGACGACGCCAAGAAATGGCTGAGCGCCTCGGTCAGGAAGAGCCACGACCGCAGCGTGCTGGTGTTCATCCACGGCTTCAACAACCGCTTCGAAGACTCCGTTTATCGCTTCGCTCAGATCGTCAAGGATTCCGGCGTCCATAGTGCTCCCGTGCTCGTGACATGGCCGTCGCGCGGCAGTCTGCTTGCATACGGATATGACAGGGAGAGCACGAACTACACGCGCAACGCATTGGAGATGCTCTTCCAATATCTCGCCAGGGATCCTGAAGTGAAGGAGGTGTCCATCCTCGCGCATTCCATGGGGAACTGGCTGGCGCTGGAAGCGCTTCGCCAGATGGCGATCCGCAACGGCCGCCTCCCTGCCAAGTTCGAGAATGTGATGCTGGCCTCGCCCGACGTGGATGTCGATGTCTTCCGCCAGCAGATCGTCGACATGGGCAAGCAGCATCCGCAGTTCACCTTGTTCGTCTCGCGAGATGACCGCGCGCTCGCAGTATCCCGCAGGGTATGGGGTGACGTCGCGAGACTCGGCGCCATCGATCCCGAGCAGGCTCCCTTCAAGAAGGAACTGGCCGACAGCCAGATCACGGTGATCGACCTCACCAAAGTCAAAGCGGGCGACAGACTGAACCACGGGAAATTTGCAGAATCGCCCGAGGTTGTTCAGCTGATCGGAGCGCGGATTTCCGACGGCCAGACGCTTACTGACAGCAAGGTCGGGCTCGGGGACAAGATCCTTGCCGCAACAACGAGCACGGCCGCCGCAGCGGGCAGCGCAGCCGGCCTGATCCTTGCCGCCCCGGTCGCAGTCGTCGATGCCGACACCAGAGATAATTATGCCGGCCAGGTCAGCGGCCTCACGGGTCCTATGGGCAAACAGCAGCGGGCGCCCGACTGCACTGCCGGAGGCCGATCGAAGGAGTCGTGCAGGCAATAGCGGTTCAGGAATTGGCAACTGACAGTTCACAAAGATCAGGATAGACAATGCCACGAGTTTCCAAGATCCGCATGGTTAGATCGCTTCTCACGGCGGCCACCCTGGCGGCCGTTCTCCTTTGTGCCTCCATTGCCGTGGCTCAGAGCGTGACGCCTGCGAACGCGCAGCCTGAAAGCGTTCAACGCTTCATTGGGATGTTCTCGGATCCTGACGTCCAGCGCTTCCTGCAACAGCAGTCCCAAGCAGCCCAGGCTGCGGCGAAACCGCCCTTGGAAACCCCGAACGCCGACCCTTCATTCTCGGAATTCGCGATGCGGTTCCGTGTCCACGTTTCCGGCCTTCTCGGGGCTATCAAGTCTTTTCCTTCGGAGACGATGCGTGGTGCGGGCATACTCAACCAGGACGTCCAGGCGAATGGCGGGACGAGGCCGATCTTCCTGGTCGCGGCCTTCGTCGCTGTCGGTCTGGCCGCGCAATTGCTGTTCTGGTGGATCAGCGCCGGCTGGCGCGCATGGATGGCGCGCGCGCCCTTTGCCACGGTCCGCGAGAGGGTGGTGGCACTGGCCGCGAGGCTTCTGTGGGCGGCATGTTACGTCCTCTCCTTCGGGCTTGGCAGCATCGGCTTCTTCCTGCTGTTCCAATGGCCGCCTGTTATCCGGGAGATCGTCGTCGGCTATCTCTTCGCGATCGTCGTCTTCCGCCTGGCGAGCGCGCTTTTCGACGTGCTTCTCGCGCCCCGGGCAGAGGAAGAGGGTCGATTCCGTGTCGTCCCGATCACGAAGGATGCCGCCCGCCACTGGGCGAAACGCCTGGGCTATCTCGTCGGCTGGTATGCCTTTGGCTGGGTGACCATCCGCCTGCTCGGCACTCTCGGCTTTTCCGACCCGGCCCGGCAACTGGTCGCCTATTCGCTTGGCCTCGTGCTGCTCGTCATCGGCATCGAAGCCGTTTGGAGACGCCCGTCCGGATTGTCTGCCGGCCAAGCCAGCCGGATCGGACTACGCGCCCGGAACTGGCTCTGGACGGTCTATTTCGCTGGCGTCTGGCTGCTGTGGGTGGTGGGAGCCATGAAGCTGTTCTGGATCGCGGTGGTCTGCGCGGCGTTGCCCGGCGCCATCGCCCTCACCAAGGCGTCGGTTAACAATATCCTGCACTCTTCCGCGGACCAGGAGGACGGCCAGCAAAGAAGCACCGTCGCTTCGGTGATTATCGAGCGCGGCATAAGGGCGGCGCTGATCGTCGGTGCGATCGTTCTGCTTGCGGACGCCTTGGACGTCAGACTGACGCAGATGACGATGCAGGATTCGCCGCTTCTCCGCCTCGTGCGCGGTCTCTTCAGCGCCGGGATCATTCTCCTGGTTGTCGATCTCGCCTGGAATGTGGTGAAAGTGCTGATCGATCGCAAGCTGGGCGACACCGAGGCCGTCCTTGAAGTCGGCAGCGAACGGGAGCGGCGGCGCACGCGTCTCAGGACCCTGCTGCCGATCCTTCGCAATTTCCTCATGATCCTCTTCGTCGCCATCGCGATCATGATGGCGCTGTCATCGCTCGGTGTGGAAATCGGCCCATTGATCGCCGGTGCCGGCGTAGTTGGCGTCGCCATCGGCTTTGGTGCGCAGACCGTGGTCAAGGACGTGATCAGCGGGATGTTCTACCTGCTCGACGACGCCTTCAGGGTGGGCGAATATATTCAGAGCGGCAGCTACAAGGGCACCGTCGAGTCCTTCAGTTTGCGATCCATCAAGCTCCGGCACCACCGCGGCGCCGTCTACATCGTCCCCTTCAGCGAGCTCGGAGCAGTCCAGAACATGAGCCGCGACTGGGTGATCGAGAAGATGACTATCACCATCACCTACGATTCCGACATCGAGAAGGCCCGCAAGATCATCAAGAAAATCGGCCTGGAACTGTTCGAGGATCCGGAATTCAAACCGACGACGATCGAGCCGCTGAAAATGCAGGGGATCGACAGCCTGGGTGACTCCGGCCTGCTCCTGCGGATGAAGGTCATGACGCTTCCGGGCCAGCAGTTCACGCTGAAGCGGCGCGCCCTGCGGATGATCCATCAGGCGTTCAACGAAAACGGCATCAAGCTCGCCGTGCCAACCGTCCAGGTCTCGGGCGGAAAGGACGACGCTGTTGCCGCCGCTGCCCAGCAGACGCTCGCGACGCATAGTGCGGCGAGCGCCACGAACCCGGCCTGAGCGCGGCATTCTTCAGGCCCTTAAACAAGACACGAAAGCAATGGGAGGAAATGAAATGAAGTTCCCGGTCAACCTATCGCATGTGCTTGCGACACTTGCCGTGCTGATGACGGTCTGCGCGCCCCTCCTCGTACCGGCGACGGCCGAAGCCCGTCGCGGCGCTGCGGCCTGCGGCCCGAGGGGCTGCGGCGCTGCGGCTTGCGGACCGCGCGGATGCGCTGCGGTCGGACGCACCAGTCCTGCCGTTCGGCCGCCCGTCCGGCGCGGCGTCGTGGTGGTGACCCCTCGCCGCTACTGGCGTCCGGGTACCGCCATCGCCGCAGGCGCCGCCATCGGCTTCGTCGCCGGAGCTGCCGCCGTTTCATTGGCAGGTACGCCGCCTCAGTCCGGTCAGTGCTGGTACTACACCTCACCCGACAAGACGACGGGCTTCTGGGACGTATGCCCGCGCTGAGTGGCTCGCAGAAGGCTCGCGAGTCGGCATCACGGCCACTATCATCGCCTCCGGCAAAGTCGTCTCGATCGCCAGCGCGATACTCGTCACCGGTCTGATCCGCCGCCCACTAAATCAAACAGAGCATGACGTCGTCCGAAAACAGCACACTCCTTTCGGTATTATGCTCCGCTCCGCAGATCTCCTTGCACGGAAAGCCAGGAGGCCCATGAGGATGACCGACCCTATAGTGGCCTCCAGCGGGACTAGCGGGCGCACCGCCATCATTCAATATCTCTGATGTTATCCATAAGTTCTATTCGTTTGAATGATGAGTTCCCAAGGCCCATATTGTGATTATGGACATGGACGAACCTCCCATTGACGACCATGCCCCTGACCCTAGAAAGGAACCGGAAAATGACCACGCTCACCTATCGCGGTGGTGGTAAGTCCCTCACCTCCGGCCAAGGCCGCTTCGATCTGGCACATTATGCCCGCAAGCTCACCCTCGCCTGGACACGCTGGCAGACGGCTCGTGAAATCGAAGCCATGCCCTTCGACATCCGCAAGGACATCGGCTGGCCGAGCACGGACGACAGCAAACACCGGACCATGTAATGAATGCGACATCCCTCTCAAGATAAGGGCGGCGTCTGCACTACGCAACGCCGCCTTTTTCGTCTTCCGAATTCCCGAATCTACTTGTCGATTGTCGCTCGCCTTCCGGCATTGGATGGCCCCGCAACTGCACATCAGGCGCAAACGCGCCGCGGCAAGTGGGGAGCGCATCAGGCTTTCCCAATTACTCCCACCGGCTAATTCTATCGGTTTTCCTTGTAAACGCGGAAGCGAATGACTTCGCGCGGAATTGGAGCAGTTTCAGGCGACCCTGGGCACTGCGCGTGTATACAAGTTCCGAATAACCGACGTAACGATTCCACAGCTGGGCGAAATATATGGCATCCTCCCTTTTCCGGCCGATGATCGACGGTACTGCATGATAATCCACCCGGTTCAGCCGCCAGAATTTTGACGACCTGACGAGAATGTAGCGGGGATTCTGTGGGGGAATGAGGACTTCCCGTAGAGCGTCGAGAAAGCGGGACCGCTCAATTGTCGTGGCACCCTCAAGCCGGCAGTAAATCATGCCGTTTTGGTCGAGCGTCGCCTCGACACTCACTTTTCCCAACTCGGTCCTTATGACGCCCATATGATGCAGCGTCTCCAGAACGGTTATTCCCACTTGCTTCATGCTCCCTTCCAGGGAGCCGTTCCGCAGCAACAACAAACTAGCTTTGAGTGCGCCCGGCAAGCAGAAGATGGCCAGTATTGCGAACATAACGAACAGGACCAACTCCAGTTGTTGGAGCGATCGGATGTGCGTAACGCGAAAGCTGTGCAAAAATCCGTTCAAGATCATGCCGGCGAGCGCGGCGCTGTGCGCAAACAGAAACTTTGTCGTATTCCAGTTAACTAGCCCCTTAGGGGCATAGTTGCTCTCCAATGTTTCTTGCATCCTCGCAACGGCGCGTTTGCTGTGCAGCGCGCTATGCCAGCGGGATTTCAGTGATTTGCGGTCTGCAGCCCTGCGTTCCATCATTTTGTTGATGTCATCAATACCGCGCGCATTCCATTTGGCAGTACCCAGCATCAATCGTTGAAAACCGCTTTGGATCAGCGGAGGCTCGCCGAAGGACAAAGCCTCAAACGCGTAAAATCGGCGTTTTAGCGCATCGACGTCGCTGCCCAGGTCTATTGTCATGGTGTCATAGGGATCGGGCGCTTTTCTGTCGGTCGATTTCCTCCCGAAGCGCAGCGGTATTCTCTGCTCGAGCTTTTCAGGGTCGATGACCGCCAGATGCCAGACGTTCGCGGCCTTCTGAGGGCTTCGAGGATCGATGCGAATGGCACGACCGCGCATCTGATTGGAGAGCACGTATGATCCCACCGTACTTGCCAGAATCAAAGTGTTTACGGACGGTGCGTCCCATCCTTCACCCAGCAAAGCCTGGGTGCCGACCAGGACCGTGATCCCGCCGCGACTGAACAGTTCAGTGATCATATGGACAATATTGCGGCTCAGCTCGCCGCCAAGTTCCACGCTCAGAAAGCCGGCATCGAATGCCGTCTGCTGATAACGGATATGTTCTGCACCTATGCCAAGACGGTCTGCGATCTCGTCAAGAATTCCTTTTGACCCCGCCGGAATGACAACCAGACTCCCGGTCAGAATTCCAAGCTTGAGATCAAGTTCGGACCGCCGCAGCGTCTCGAAGATTGGCACGACGCCCATTCTCTCGATGGGCTGAAGGTCCGCGGGGGCAGTGGGCAGCGCATCCTTCCTTATATAGTCGGAAAGGATAACCATACGGAGTTCGTTACGCATCGACGCGCTTTCGAGCCGGGAAATATCGACGATCGCGTTGAGCTTGCTCGCGCTTGATACCAGCACCTTCTGAACCGATCGTGGATCAGTCAGTCGCACTCTGCTGTGCTCCACTGCCCTAATTTCCCTCAGCCTGTCTTGCTGGCAGCGGATTGCCTGTTCAGCTTCTTCGAAATCATTGCGATAGGTGTAGATAACGCCGTTCAGCAATACCTCTATCCATTCAACCGTCAGATCCGGTATTTCACGCGCCTTGACGCCGAGAATGTCGAGAGTCGACTGCGGCAGGTCGACATATTGTGAATTCAGGAAGATGAGCATGCTGGAGAAAAAGCGTGCATCGTCCAGTATATGCTCCACATTCTCGATCGGCTGCGTAATCCATGGATGGCGCAGAATTGCCTCTTTGAATTCTGCAGTCTCAAGCAGCGTTTCGATGAAGTCTCCGATCTGCGCGCGAAACTCGGCCAACTTCTGTGCTTCCAGCGCACTCGGCAGGCTGAAGTGGACATAATCCTGATGCGGGCAAAGATCGCCTTGCAACACAAGTTCCGGCACGGAAATTTCACCGTCGATCGGCCCGCAAAGCGCCTGATAGCGGTCCCATTCCTGAGGATCTACATCATAAGGAGGCGTAGCTGTCAGCGCGACGACAGTGGTTTGGCCTAGTGCTTCCTTGAGCATCGTCAGCGCCTTCCACCACTCGTTTCTAAGATGGTGCGCTTCATCGAGCACAAGGGTGCGAACCTTCTCCTCGCGCAGCTTCGCGATGATTTTCTTTCTCGCCTTCTCCGTTTCCTGCTTGCCTGGTTCGCCGGATTCCGCCCCGCCGCTGCCCTCATCTTCACAGTCGAGGATTTCTTCTTCGGACGGATGGCCCGAGAACGCCGCATGCAGCGCTTGATAGGTGATGATCGTGACGGTTCCGGGCGCTCTCACATCGTGGGAAATCCACTCCGGTTCCGCAAGGTCGGCGGGCAGGAACATCGTGCGCAGCCGATGCGCCCATTGGTCCCGGATGGTCTTGCTCGGAGCCAGAATCAAAGTCGCCTCGCCGAGCCTGCACATCACTTCAAGACCTAAAACCGTTTTACCGGAGCCGGGTGCCGCGACAATATGCAATCCGTCATCGCCTATGAGATTTGCAAGATCATCAAGTATCTTCTGCTGATATGCTCGCCACGTGCCCTGAAAAGCGAGGTCCTTCATTCAATGCTGCCTTTTGGATTAAATGCGACGAGTCGTTGTGAAAGCTCCGACTAGAATACTCTTCAGGAAACACTGCACCATCTTGGCGTGGGTCATGCAGCGCCAGGTGTGCTTCCCGCATGCCTTTTGACGAAATTTCAACGACAGCGCAATGAACATCAGCCGGCTGTAATGAATGCGACATTCCACCCAAGATAAGGGCGGCGTCTGCTTTGCGCAACGCCGCCTTTTTCGTGGCCTGACCGTCCATTCCCAAGCCCTTTTCAGTCTTGAATTTCAGTCGCCTATCAGCCCGTCATCAGCCCTATCCGCAGCCATTCCGGCAGTTTGATCGGCCAAATCGTGGCCGATGTCGCATATTTGCTCTTCCCGGCCGCATTTTTCCATGCCAGTGTCGCTTTCAGGACATCGGCGCGACGCATTCCGCGCAACGAATGTGTCATCGTCCCTCGAGCATGGATTTCGCTATGAACAGGATGCAGATCAAGAAGCGTTCGCTGGTCTTCTTTATGGTACCGCAATTCACCATGCTGCCCTTTTCGGCGGCCGTGGACACCTTGCGCATCGCCAATCGCATGCTCGGTTATCAGGCCTATACCTGGCGACTGACCTCCGTCGATGGGGAAAAAGTCTATTCCTCCTGCGGCATCGGCGTCGAGGCCAATTCCTCGCTTGCCGAGGAGCGCCGCCATCTCGGCGGCGAAAACCGGCCGGGCATGGTGCTCGTCTGTTCCGGCATCGATGTCGAGCAGTTCAACAACAAATCGGTCAATGCCTGGCTGCGTGAATGCTACAATCGCGGCGTCGCCGTCGGCAGCCTCTGTACGGGCGCGCATGTGCTTGCCCAGGCCGGTCTCCTGAACGGCAAGCGCTGCGCCATCCACTGGGAAAACCTGCCGGGCTTTTCGGAAGCCTTCCCGCAGGCGGAGGTCTATGCCGATCTCTACGAGATCGACGGCAATCTCTATACCTGCGCCGGCGGCACCGCCTCGCTCGACATGATGCTGAACCTCGTCGGCGAGGATTTCGGCGAAAGCCTCGTCAACCGCATCTGCGAGCAGCACCTGACCGACCGCGTGCGCAACCCGCACGACCGCCAGCGTCTGCCGCTGCGCGCCCGCCTCGGCGTGCAGAACGCCAAGGTGCTGTCGATCATCGAGTTGATGGAAGGCAATCTCGCCGAGCCGCTGTCGCTGATCGAGATCGCCGACGGCGCCGGCCTCTCCCGTCGCCAGATCGAACGGCTGTTCCGCCAGGAGATGGGCCGTTCGCCGGCCCGCTACTATCTGGAAATCCGCCTCGACCGTGCGCGCCACCTCCTGGTGCAGTCCTCGATGCCCGTCGTCGAGGTCGCCGTCGCCTGCGGTTTCGTCTCGGCCTCGCACTTCTCCAAGTGTTATCGCGAACTCTACCATCGCTCACCGCAGCAGGAGCGCGCCGAGCGCAAGATGACCATGGCGACCGCTCGCCAGGCCGTCGCCGCCTGAGACAATATAGGACAGTCGCCGCCTGAGACAATAAAAGACGGTCGCCGCTTGAGATGATAAGACGGCCATCTGCCGCCTGATATGAAAGGCGGCGGCTTGGCTCTGCCCTTCGGATGGCGCTATTGCGCCGCCTCTTCCGTCATCCTGGCGTCGGAATAGACCTGGTTGCGGCCCCGGTGTTTGGCCATGTAGAGAAACTGGTCGGCGGCGTTGAGGTAATTCTCGAAGGTCTCGTAACCGCCGATCTCGGCAATGCCGATCGAAATCGTGACGCCGAGTTCCTCATCATCGGCCGTGACCTTCAGCCGCGAAATATCCGAGCGGATCTCGTCGCAGAGCTTGGTCGCGGCAGCGGAATCCATCTGCGGGAAGAGGATGGCGAATTCCTCGCCCCCGAGGCGCGACAGAAGATTGTCGCTGCCCTCGAAGATCGTAAACAGCCTGTTTGCGACAGCCTTCAGCACCTTGTCGCCGATCTCGTGGCCATAGGTGTCATTCAGCCGTTTGAAATGGTCAATATCGAGAATGGCGACGGAGCTCGGTACCTTCAGCCGCAGGCACTCGTTCACCAGCTTCGGGCCGTTGTCGTAGAAATAGCGGCGGTTATAGAGGCCGGTCAGGTAGTCGCAGGCCGCCGCCGCCCTCAGCTGCCGCATCTGCGCCAGCGTTTCGGCATTGTTGGCGATGCGGCATTGCAGCTCCTCGGCAACGAAGGGCCGGTAAACGAAATCGCTGGCGCCGGCCTTGAGGAAACTCGCCGAAAGCATGCGGTCGTTGGAGGAGGAAACGCCGATGACACGCAGCCTGTCCGAGCCGAAGCGATGGCGAATGCGCCGCGTCAGCTCGTAGCCGCTCATATCGGGCATATGGTGGTCGGTGACGACGAGCTCGATATCGCTGTAGGCCTCGAGCGCCGCCAGCGCCTCGAGCCCCGAATTTGCCTCGACGACGAGATATTGCTGTGCCTTGAGCAGGTCGACGAGCACCTGGCGTGCCGAGACGACATCGTCGACGACGAGCACCCGCGTCTTGCGGTTGGAGATCGCCCGCCGGACGGTGGCGACCAGATTGTCGAGCGCGAATTCATTGTCCTTCAGCACGTAATCGATGACATTGCGCTCCATGATCTTGTTGCGCGTGTTGAGATCGAATGTCGCCGTGAAGACGATTGCCGGGATATCGTGCTCGATCGTGCAGTCGAGCGCTTCACCATAGGGCGAATCCGGCAGGTTGAGGTCGACGACGGCCATGGTGTAGCCGTGACCGTCGTCAGCAAGTTCCTTGCGAAGAGCTTTCAGCGACGGGCAGGATTTGACGGCAAGGCCGAGCTCCGTCTGGAATCGGTGACAGAGCACGGCGGAAAACATCCGGGAATCTTCAACCAGAAGTATCTTGAGCCCGCCGGAGCGCAGCCCGATACCATCCCGCTGGAAATCCGCTTGAAAAGCCACAGCTCCTACTCCCCGATCCGTCCGATGGGCTCGACTCGGCCCTCTCCCCGGCGGGGACGATAACCGAGAGGCCTGTGCGCGTGAAGGGGACAAATAATAGCGACATTACCTGTAATTGCAGAAATTCGACGACTGTCCCCGAGCGTGATATCCGCTCCCCTGGCGATACCGATACGGGAAGAGCCGTCAGGCAACCGCCCGCTCCTTACGCATCGATTGAATCTGCAGCAGCGTATCGAGGTTCTGGTTGACGCGGCAATAGAACTCCTCGTCAATGAAGGGACGCAGCATGAAATCATTGCCGCCGGCCTTCAGGAATCGCGCCGAAAGCAGCCGGTTCGAGGAGGAGGAAACACCGATGATGCGCAGCTCGTGCGAGCCGATGCTGGCGCGGATGCGCCGCGTCAGTTCGAAGCCGTCTATGTCGGGCATGTTGTAGTCGGTGATCATCAGGCCGATATCGCGGTTGGCCTTCAGGATCTCCAGCGCCTTGCCGCCGCTCTCGGCGACGCTGACACGAAAATTGTAGCGCTTCAGCCGGCTCGACAGCAGGGCGCGCGCGGTCGCACTATCATCGACGATCAGCACGTGGTGGCGGTGATTGGTGAGGAAGCGGCAGATCGATTCCGCCAGCAGGTCGACGGCAAAGATATTGTCCTTGAGGATATAGTCCACGATATCCTTGGCCATCAGCTTGTCGCGCATGCTTTCATGGAAGGTGCCGGTAAAGACGATTGTGGGTATGGAGAGATCGACCAGATATTCGAGCGCTTCGCCGTTTTCGGCGCCGGGCAGATTGATGTTCGAGATCGCCAGCGTGATCGGATCGGAAGACTTGTCGTAGGAAACCTGCAGATCCTCGAAGCTGCGGCAAATCTCGACCTCGATGTCGAACAGCTCCTTGAGGCGTTTGCTGATCATCGAGGTGAATACGTTGGAATCTTCCGCGACAATAATACGCGCACCAGCAAACATTTCCCCGGAATATTGCATCCCCGAAATACCTAGAAACGCCATAGCAAACCTTTGATGTAAAATCTGTCCCCTGATCAAACTGATACATCAATTGATTTGAATAATTATTAATCGGCGCGCCCAGTTCTAAACGAAGAGGCGGCTCAATGGGGCCGCCTCCGATTTCTTTGCGGATATGATTAAGAAATCAGGCGCGAAGCGCCGCATTCCCAGGCATCGAGCGGGCTTTCGCCGACAACCGTCGCATTATAGGTCGAACCGAGCATTTTGATCTTCAGCTTCGTGCTTTCCTTGGCATAGTCCGGCCACGGCTTCGCAAGCGCCAGCGCCTGACGCGACCACGTCGGATTTAGACGATTTCCCGTGGGCCTGTCCGGGTGGTACTGCTCAGCCGAAGCGATTATAAACGAGCCATCGACCCGATCCGCCGACAGGTTCGCCCCATGATCCAATCCGACCCGGTGATCGAATGGCTTCTCGACTCCGATCCGTCGATCCGGTGGCAGGTGATGCGCGACCTGCTCGATGCCCCAGATAGGGAATGGATGGCCGAGCGGGCCAAAGTCGAGACCGAGGGTTGGGGCGCCAGGCTGCTCTCCTGCCAGGACGAGGACGGGCAGTGGGCGGGCGGCGCCTTCTTGCCCGCCGGTTTCGACGCTCGCGAGTGGAAGGAGCGTGGCCAGCCGTGGACGGCCACGACTTTCTCGCTGTCGCAATTGAGGGAGTTCGGTCTCGATCCCGCCTGCGGGTGCGCCAGGCGCACCGTCGAATTGATCGGCGCCAACGCCCGTTGGGAAGAAGGCGGCCAGCCCTACTGGGAAGGCGAAGTCGAGGAGTGCATCAACGGCCGCACAATTGCCGATGGCGCCTATTTCGGGATTGACGTCTCGCCCATCGTCGACAGGCTGGCCGGCGAGCGTCTCGACGACGGCGGCTGGAACTGCGAGCGGATCAATGGCTCTGTCCGCTCATCTTTCGCCAGCACCATCAACGTGCTGGAAGGCTTGCTGGAATACGAGAGGTCGACCGGCGGCACGCATCGGTCTCAAGAGGCGCGTAGGACGGGCGAGGAGTTTCTGCTGGCCCGCAACCTCTTCCGCCGCCTCGGCACCGGCGAGCCGGCCGACGAGCGCTTCCTGCACTTCCTGCACCCGAACCGCTGGCGCTACGACATTCTGCGTGCGCTCGACTATTTCCGCTCCAGCGCGATCCTGACCGGCAATAATCCCGATCCGCGTCTCGGCGAGGCGATCGAGCACCTGCGTTCCAGACGCCTTCAGGACGGCAGCTGGCAGCTGGACGGGAGCCCTGCAGGTCGGGTGTGGTTCGAGATCGACGACGGGCAAGGCAAGCCGTCGCGATGGGTGACGCTCCGGGCTATGCGGGTGCTGAGATGGTGGAATGCCCAGCCCTCAATCAATGCCTGACGGCAAACCCAGCGCGCGCAGGAAATGCGCCTCGATCGCACGCAGCAATTCGGCACGGGCCGAGGGCGTCTCGCCGATGCCGGCCTGATTGACCACGCCGTGCAGGGCATTGAACAGAAAGACCGCCGTGAAGCCGGGATCGTCGATCGACCAGGCATTCTCGCCAGCGCCAGCGGCAAGCAATTCATTCAGATGGTCGATCAGGATGTTGCGCGAAAGCCCTTCCCTTGTTGCGGGAGGTGCCGTCACGAAGGCGAGATGATGCAGCCCGGCCGCGTCGAGATAGCCGGTGGTGCACGCCATGGACCAGGCCGCCAGTCTCCCGCGCCAATCCTCTTGTCTCCGTCCTTCGACCGCCGCGACGATGCCATCCAGCACGCCCTGCACGAAACGGGCGCGCAGCGCCTGGAGAACATCAGCCTTCGAGGAGAAGTGCAGGTAGAAGGTGCCCTTGGCGACCCCCGCCCCCGTCGTGATCTCCTCGATCGTGGTCTGCTCCACACCCTTTTCCAGAAACAGCAGTTCGGCCGCGGTCATCAGCTCGTCGCGTCGCTCCTCGGGAGGCTTGGTTCTCGGTTTAGAAACAGGATCGGCCGGCATCGACACGCTGCTCCACTCTCATTGACGGCGCGTGGGATCGGTCCTGTGCAGGTAGCCGGTAAAAACGTCGCGCATGGCGGTGCTCTCGATTTCTGGCAGCAGGCGACCGACCTCACCGCGATGATAACCGGCATGCGTCACCACATGGGCCAGCATCTCTTCGCGGGACATGCGCCCGCGCCCACCATCGGTGAAGGTGAAGTCTATGACTTCCTCCATTTCCGGAAGCGTTATACGCGAGGTATAGTCGGTATACCAACGGTCGGTTTCCCGGATATCGGACGACAGCTGCGCCAACGGCGGCGCTTCGCTGCTCCAGCTCGCCGCGTAGGAATGATTGAGTCGCTGAAGATTGGCGACGAAAATACGATCGACGAGATGGGCGTGATTGAGCACACGAAGGGCTGAGCGAAAGTCGCCAGATCGCGCCTCAGCCCGAGCGCATTCAAGGCATCGAGAAGCTCATCGTCAACGCTGGCTTTGTATCGGAACAGAGAGTTCAACAGGGTCTGCGCTCATTGCGATCTCCGGGTGTGAAACGGGCGGCGCCGGCATCAAACCGACAGCCTCCATTTATATGACTGACTGGCGGTCAGTCAATACGATCCCGCGCTGCCCTGCCGCACAATCATGTGTCCCTTACGCGCAGCAGCCGCGCGTTGCCGTTCGCGGCCCACAGCAGGCCGCCGCCTTGCTGTTTTCCTCTGCCAGCCAGCGGTCGCGCGGCTTGCAGCTTGCCGGCCGTGGCGAAAGCGAAACATGGACGGTTCCAGCGCTGAGAATCGGCATCGCCGCGCAATAGAGTTGCATCGGGCGCACGCCATCGCTGACTTCGAAGGTCAGCTTCGCCGAACCATCCAGCTGCACGTGGTCGGTAACCTTGCGGATGATCGCCTGGAACTTGCCGGCCGGCATGTGTGTGCGGTCGCCCTCTTCGATGTCCCAGAGCTGGATGAAGATCTCCGTCCAGGCCTCAGGATTGGCGCCGCAATCGAGGGCCGAGAACTGGCCCGCTTTGACCTCGGTGATATGATAACCAGGCTTCACCGGCCGGCCGTCATAATAGAAAACCAGCGGCGCGTCCCTTTCGCCGTCGAGCGTATTGAGCAGCAGGCCAAGGTTGATGTCGTCCTCTTGAATTTTTCCGTTGTCGATCGCGTTCATATCAGCTAATCCTCATTTCAATAATTCAAGGATCATTGAAATATGGATCAACGTCAAGCCCTCGTCGCATTCGGTGCTCTCTCGCAAGAGACTCGCCTGCACATCGTCCGCATGCTCGTGGTCTCTGGCCCCAATGGCATGGCGGCAGGTGCAATCGCGGAGAAGGCGGAGGTCTCGCCGTCCAATATTTCCTTCCACCTGAAGGAGCTCGAACGCTCAGGCCTGATTACGCAACAACGCGAATCCCGCTCGATCATCTACACCGCCAATTACGAGGCGTTGGGCGGCCTGATCCGCTTCCTGATGGAGGATTGCTGCAGCGGAAACCCTCAGATCTGCGCGCCGGCTGCCGCCGTCGCCGCCTGCTGTGCACCTGCGACGAAAGAGGAATTGCAATGACCGCAGACCGCATTGGCGATGCGCCGTTCCGCGGCACGACGAGGATGGGCTGATGACGGGCTTCGATCTACCACGCCGGCTCGTCGCCGAGGGTCTCGGCACCGCCATGCTGGTCGCGACAGTTGTCGGTTCGGGTATCATGGCGACATCGCTGACGCAGGACGTAGGACTTGTTCTGCTCAGCAACACGCTCGCGACCGGCGCCATCCTGGTGGTGCTGGTCACTGTGCTCGGACAGATCTCCGGCGCCCACTTCAACCCGGCGGTCTCGCTGATCTTTGCGATGTCGGGCTCGCTGGCAAAACGCGATCTCGCCGGATATATCGCTGCGCAAATCTTCGGCGGCATCGTCGGGACCGTCGCGGCCCATCTGATGTTTGCCCTGCCACTTATAGAAATGTCGAGCAAGGTGCGCACCGGCGGCGCGCAATGGTTTTCCGAAGGCATGGCGACCTTCGGCCTGGCGGCGGTGATCCTCGCCGGCATCAAGTTTGAGCAGAAGGCGGTGCCGTGGCTGGTCGGGCTCTATATCACCGCCGCATACTGGTTCACCGCTTCGACCTCCTTTGCCAATCCGGCCGTCGCTTTGGCCCGCTCGCTGACCGATACCTTCTCCGGCATCCGCCCGGTCGATCTTCCCGGCTTCTGGATCGCCGAAATAACAGGCGCGGTCGCAGCCCTTCTCCTGTTCACCTGGCTGCTGCAGCCAGGCGCTTCATCAACCCTATCGTCAGAGGCAAAGCTATGAACGTCACCATCTACCACAACCCGGCATGCGGCACCTCCCGCAACACGCTGGCGATGATCCGCAATGCCGGCATAGAACCTGATATCATCGAATATCTGGAAAACCCGCCGTCACGGCAGGAACTGGTCGGGATGATTGCCGATGCCGGCCTCACCGTGCGCGATGCCATTCGCCAGAAGGATACACCCTACGCCGAACTCGGCCTCGACAATCCCGATCTAAGCGACGATCAGCTTCTCGACGCGATCCTGAAAGATCCGATCCTGATCAACCGGCCTTTCGTCGTCACCCCTCTCGGTACGCGCCTGTCGCGACCGTCGGAACTTGTCCTCGAAATCCTGCCGGAAACGCACAAGGGCGCCTTCACCAAGGAAGATGGCGAGAAGGTGCTCGATGCCGGGGGCAAGCGCATTGTCTGATCTGCCTGCCGTATCGCCGATGCATCTGCGTCAACCGGATATGGACGCACTCAGGCCGGCGTTCTCGACGCACAAGCCCCGCATCCTGATCCTTTATGGCTCCTTGCGAGCGGTGTCCTATAGCCGCCTCCTCGCACAGGAGGCGGCACGGCTGCTCGAATATTTCGGCTGTGAAGTGCGTATCTTCAATCCGGAAGACCTCCCGTTGCCCGACGCCGAGCCGGCGAGCCACCCAAAAGTTCAGGAACTGCGCGAATTGTCGGCATGGTCGGAAGGCCAGGTTTGGGTCAGCCCTGAACGTCATGGAGCAATGAGCGGTATCATGAAAGCGCAGATCGACTGGATCCCCCTATCGGTCGGCTCGGTCCGGCCGACACAGGGTAAAACGCTGGCAGTGATGCAGGTCTCCGGCGGTTCCCAGTCCTTCAACGCGGTGGGTCAGCTCCGCATTCTTGGCCGCTGGATGCGGATGATCACAATTCCCAATCAGTCCTCGGTCGCCAAAGCTTTCCAGGAATTCGACGCGGACGACCGTATGAAACCCTCATCCTATTACGACCGCGTTGTCGACGTCTGCGAGGAACTGGTGAAGTTCACGCTACTGACCCGTGATGTCTCGAACCATCTGACTGACCGCTACAGTGAGCGCAAAGAAGAAGCGGAGAAGCTTGAACAGCGCGTGAGCCTCAGATCCTTATGACAATCATCAGCACCGAACGACCGCCGGTAGCTGCCATTGCCGCACTCGGGCTGACGCAGATCATCGGCTATGGATCGCTCTATTACAGCTTCAGCATCCTCGCCCCTGACATGGCCCGTGATCTCAACTGGTCGTCGGAATGGATCTTCGCTGCGCTCTCCCTAGCCCTTCTGATCGGCGGCCTGGCCGCACCTCTCATGGGCAGATGTATCGATCGTTTCGGCGCCGGGAAAATCATGACTTCAGGCTCGGCGATTGCGGCTGCCGCGCTTGTTGCCTGCGCCCTTGCGCCAGGAAAGGTCGCTTTCGTCGCGGCATTGATCGGCATCGAGATCGCCTCGAACCTGGTGCAATATGGCGCCGCCTTCGCCCTGCTCGTGCAGATCAGGCCGCGCGTCGCCCAGCGTAGTATCACCTACCTGACGCTGATCGCCGGCTTCGCCTCGACCATCTTTTGGCCGATCACCACGGCGCTGCACGCGCATCTCACATGGCAGAATGTCTATCTGATCTTCGCCGCGCTTCATCTCGCCATCTGCCTTCCCATTCATGCCTGGCTCTCCCGTGGCGTCAGCGAGACCAGGAGACGGACCGGAGAGGAGGCCGCCAAACGCGTCGAGCCGAGCCTTCAGCCGTCGGTGCGCCGGCCGGCCTTTATCCTGATGGTAACGGGCTTTGCTTTGGAAAGCTTCGTGAACTCGGCACTTCTGGTTCACATGGTGCCTGTCACGTCTGCACTCGGCCTCGGCGCCATGGCAGTGGTGGTCGGAACGCTCTTCGGCCCGTCACAGGTGTTGAGCCGCCTCATCAATATGGTCTTTGGTGAGAGCTTGTCGCAAGTGATGCTGGCGATCATCTGCGCCATCCTGCTGCCGGCGGCCCTTGTCATCCTCATCGCCACCGCACCCTCGGTTCCCGGCGCGCTGGCCTTCGCCGTCGTCTTCGGCCTCGGCTCCGGCCTTAACAGCATCGTCTACGGAACCTTACCGCTCGCGCTCTTCGGAAGCGATGGCTACGGCCGGCGGCAAGGACAAATCATGTCGGCCCGTCTCGTCGTCTCCTCGATGGCGCCGTTCGCACTCGCCTTCCTGATGGGCTATCTCGGCGTATCATGGTCACTGTCGATCGCAGCATTGCTCAGCACCATCGCCGTCGCCGCATTCTCCGCTATTATGCGACTGACGCGCCCGGTTGCCCGGTTGGAAACCGTTCCCAACCCCGGAGAAGCCTGAGCGCATTAATCAGTGCAGCCGCTACTTGACGACGGCCGAGCCCTTGACGATGTCGATCGTCTCGCCGCCGTCAAGCCCAATGCGGTCGCCGTCGGGCGTCGTCATGAAGCAGCCGGAAGGGCAGAGGCTTTCCGAAGCGCCGGCATCGACGACGACCTCGACGCGCTGGCCGCTCTCCGTGATGACGAGCACGACGGCGGCGGGATCGGTGTTGGTGATGGATGCCGCTTCAACCGCGGGCGCGGCAAGCAGCGGGACAAGCAGAACGGCGGCAAATCTTGCCATCATGTGCGGCGGCGCTGGCGCGCCCTCCCCTCGAACGATCGGTGCTGCCCCCGGCAGCGATCCCGATAGTGGAGATCATGCACATATAGCTGTGAATGATGGCTGAATGACCCGTTCAGCCTTTCCGATTGCCGTCTGCCGTCTTACTGCGCAATTGCCGCACCGGCTGCTCTTCCTCCCCCATGAGCGTATCCGCCGAGTTTTCCTGCTCGTTGGGTTGATCCTTGCCCGCATCGGCAAGCGCGGGACGAGCCTCCCGATGGATGGTAAGATCAGTCTGTGGCAGCGGGATCTCGATTCCCTCGGCCTTGAAGCGCTTAAGGATCTCGATCCTGAGATTGTTGCGCACCGCCATGCCGTCACCCATGTCGGCGAGGAAGAAACGCAGCTCGAAATCCAGCGAATATGGCCCGAAGCGCAGGAATTCGACATGCGGCTCCGGATTGCGCATGACGAGCGGTATCTTGGCCGTCAGTTCCAGCAGGATGTCCATTACCTGCTGCGGATCGGCGTTGTAGGCAACGGAAACCGGAATTTCCGAGCGACCGATCTTGTTGCGGTGTGTCCAGTTACCGACGAGGCCGTTGATCAGCTCGGAATTCGGCACGATGATCGACTGCTTGCGGAACGTCTCGATCTCGGTGGCGCGCACCGAAATGCGTTTGACGATGCCTTCAGCCGTGCCGGAAACGACATGATCACCGACCTTGAACGGCCGCTCGACAAGCAGGATCAAGCCGGAGACGAAGTTAGAGACGATGTTCTGCAGCCCGAAACCGATACCGACCGAGAGTGCCGAGGCGACGAGCGCGAAGCTTGAGAGGTCGATACCTGCTGCCGAAACGCCGATGATCGCCGCGATGCCGACGCCGAGATAGCCGATACCTGTCTTGACCGAATTGCGCACGCCGAGATCGACATGGCTTCGCGCCATCACATTGCCATCGAGCCAGCGCTGCAGCCAGCGCGTCAGCAGGTAGACGCCGGCAAACAGCAGGATACCGGTGCAGATGCCGAGCAGCGAGATGCTGATGCCACCGAGCCTGACCTCGGTGAACAGCCTATAGGCAAGCATCTGCAGGTCCTGCACATGGAAACCCCAGAGCAGCAGGATCAGGGGGATGCCGACGATAAGCGCCACGGCATAGATGGCAAGGCCGACGACCAGGCCAGCCTGGTCGATCGCCACAGGCCCCAACTTGAAACGGCGCGTCAGGAAGCGCGCGAAGAAAGTATCGCCGAAGCTTTCCTGCCTGGATATCGCCTTGCCGGAGAGCAGACCGACATACATGGTGACGACGACCGCGCCGGTGATGATGAGCTGCGTGGCAACGAAGCGTGCCAGCCCCACATAGCCAGTCAGCGCGGTGAGGATGAGACCGGCGCCGACGACACGCAGGATGATCGCCATGCCGCGGGGCCAATGCCGGCCCGGTGCATCTGGATCGCCGTTCTTCGCCAGCATCGGTTTGCCGAACGAGACCGAAATCAGGATCAGGCCGATGATCAGCGCGGCAATCAGGCTCCTGACCACGGTCAGCACCAGCGGCGAGCTCATCGCCTCGCCGATCGTACCGAACAGATAATCGAGCGCGTTGACGACGGCCATCGCCAGCAAGCAATAACCGATCGAGCGCGCGCCGAGATTGGAAAGCCGAACGAGCCGCCAGCGCGGTTCATTCGGCGCGAAGATGGCATTGACGAAGCGGCCGACGAAATAGACGAGCCCGATCGCCCCGAACAGAGCGCCGATGACGGGTGCGATGTCGGGTCGCAATACGTTGAAACCATTGAGGAAGAAGAACGACGTGACGAGTAGAACCGAGAGCGCCAGGGTGCGGATCAGCGTCGACCAGAAGGCGATCGACAGCCGGCCGATATAGGACGGGTTCTCGACTGCTTCGTCGCGACGGAGATACGAACCGAACAGCCGGTAACTGCCGGAAAGCAGGATGAGGGCCGAGGCGAGTGACAGGAAAATCGCGGCAAACAGCGGGAAACGCTTGAATTTCCAGACGAACGTGGCCCAACTTGACAGGGCCTGCAAGAATTCGCTGGCCTCATGCACGAAGGCACCGCCGGCGTCATCCAGCACCGAGACAGAGATCTCGGTGCGCCTGAGCAACGTGTCGGCAAACAGCCGCCGCCGCATTTCGGTGACCTCGTTGACGAGCTTCGTCACCGTGATCGACAGGTTTTCGGCGTCGCCCGTCACCGCATTGATCTGCGCGCGCTCGGCGGCGAGCGCGTTGCGCTCTTGGGTGACGATCTCGGCCTCCGGCGGTTGCCCGTCCTTCGGCGGATCGCCGATCTCGGCAAGCCGGTTCTTGATCTGGTCCAAACGCGGCCTCAGATTGACCGATATGGTGATGACGGCGCGGCTGAGCTCGTCGGCCTTGGTCGCAAGCCCGACCAGGGCATCGTCATTGTCGGCATTCTGCTTGACGCCGTCCTGAAGAGCCGTCAGTTGGACCTTCGCCTTGTCGATCTCCTTTGTCGCCTGGTCGAGCGGCGTATCGGCAAGCGGCGCCTGCGCGGCCGCCGGTGCCTGTGGCTCCTGCGCAAAGGCCGCAGCACCCTTGAAATGCGCGCCAGCGACCGCCAGCGTCAGCAGAAGAATGGTGCGAAGCAGGATAGGTCTCAGCCGCAAAAGCGCCTCCGGAAGGGTTGTCGTCGAGGTAGAATGCCAGCTTGTCATAGTAAAGAAAGGCGACAGAAAGGCGGAAGCTCCCTGGAGAGGCCTAGAAACCGGCGCCGGGCTTGGAAAGATAGTCGCGCTCCCCAGCCGTCGACTCCCGCCCAAGCATGGCATTGCGGTGCGGAAAACGGCCATAGGCAGCGATCACGTCGCGGTGGCGGATCGCATAATCGAGATATTCTTCATCGCCGAGGGCGGTAAACAACGCCACCGATCGTTCCTGTTCGCCAAGGTCTTCGGCATGTTCGAACGGCAAGTAGAAGAAGGTACGGCATGCGGTCTCCACCACCCGGTCGGCGCCGGATGCCAGCGCGAGTTTGGCTTCGCGAAGCGCCAGCCCGTCGGTCGCAACGGCAAGCGGCGTGCCGCGATAGATGTTGCGAGGAAATTGGTCGAGCACGATGACAGCCGCCAGCCGGCTCTCCGCATCCGCCCGCCATTCGGCGCCAACATCCGCGGCAAGGGCCAGATGAGTATCGCGAAAGACCGTGCTGATCTCTGCATCGAGGTCAGGCGTCGCGCGGAACCACAGCTCCCGGCCGCATCTGACGAACCAGAAATCATAGACTTCCTTCGGTGTGCGGATCGTCGCCATGTTCCTCCCCTGGCGTCATGTTTCTTGATGTATCATCGGCAAACTATTGTAGTGATAGGACAAACGGCGTTCCGCATGGCGACAAACTCAGCACTGAACGGAGAATACCCTACTTCCCCTCATGCAATGAGAACACCAGCGTCGCCTTGGTTCCGTCATGGCCGGGGTCATAGGCGAAATCCGATTTCAAGCTGGCGGCCATGGCCGTCAGAATGCGTGTACCAAGGCCGGTCCCCCTGGCCGGGCTCGACGGATCGAAACCGGTGCCGTCATCCTCGACGATGACGCGCAATGCCTCGTCCGTCTGGTCGACGATGACGCGGATCTCGCCCGGCACGCTGTCCGGATAGGCATATTTGAAGGCATTGGTGACGAGCTCGCTGACGATCAGCCCGAGCGTGATCACCTTGTCGGTCGCCAGGTTGACCGGCTGCGCGGTGAGCACGATCCGATGCGGCCGCTTGTCGTCGCGCATCGAGGCTTCGAGTTCGGTGAGCAGGCTGTTCAGATATTCGTCGACCTGCACCGAGCCGACCTGCCGGTTGGTGTAGAGCCGACGGTGCACGCTGGCGATGGCGTTGATGCGCATCTGCGTTTCGTGCAGCGCATCGATCGCCACCTGGTCTTTGGTCATCGAGGATTGCATGCGGATCAGCGCGCCGACGAGGCCGAGGCTGTTGGCGATGCGGTGATTGACCTCGGCAAGCAGCATTTCGGCAAGGTCGCGCTGCTGGCGGATCACCTCCTGCGCCTGCGCCGTCTCGCGGCGAAAACGCGCCCGCTCCAGCGCCTGTTCGAGCGCGGCCGCGAGCAGGTCGAAATAATCGGCTGAGATCCCCTTGAGCATGTAATCGTCGGCGCCGGCCTTCAGCGCCGCGACCGCGATGCTGGTATCGTCCGAACCCGTCGCATAGATCACTGGCGGATGATCCGGCATCGCCGTGATGCAGGGCAGAATGTCGAGGCCGGTCTCGCCGGCCAGGATATGATCGAGCACGACGGCGTCGATACCGCCTTCGCCGAGTCTCGCAAGGCCGGCATCGCCGCTCTCGGCCCACTCGACCGAAAAGCCACACCGACGCAGGTTTTTCTGCATCAGTAGGGCAAGCCCCTCGTCGTCGTCGATATAGAGGATGTGGATCAGGGCATCCGCATCGCCGTTAGAATTGCTCATTCAGTCTCCCGGCGTTCTCTCGCAGCGACGACCGCCCGCAAGCGTCCGAGTCGTCCGCATGAGAATGTCGTATTGCATTGGCCGTCTGGGGTAAACAGCGGTTATCCCTCGCTCTTGTCGCAGGCGGCACGGAAGGAGGATGTCGGGAAGCCGGCATTTTCAGAACATGACCCTGGCCTGGGGAGGCTCCCCATGGAAGCCGTTGAAAGAGATGGGAAACGAAAAACCTGAAATGAAATGCGTGAACGCTGAGCGACTCGATTGGTTCCGCCAATAAGCTAATTTTTCTGGAATTTCCGATGGCCAGATACTTCGGCCCCTGCCTCTGCCGACAATTGCAGAAAGCGCAGCGACGAGACGACGCCGATCGCGCCGACCGCGACGAAAGCCCAGCGGAAATCGGCAAGAACGGGATTGTCGGCGCCCCTGAGAGCCGAGCCGATGTTGAGCACGGCCGCCGCCACCGCCACGCCGAGCAGCATCGATACCTGCTGCAGCATGCTCGACAGCGTAGAGGCCGAGCTTCGCTGCGCCGGGCCGATATCGGCGAAGGCCAACGTGTTCAGCGCGGTAAATTCCATCGACCGCGACAGGCCGGCGAGAAAGAGCAGCGCATGGATGAAAACCGGCGGCGTCTCCGGCGAAAGAAAACCGCAGGCGGCGATCGAAAGCGCCGCGATCAGCCCGTTGACCCCAAGCACGGTGCGAAAGCCGAAGAAGCGCAGCAGCGGCGTCGTCACCGCCTTCATGCTGAAATTGCCGAGGAAATAAACGAACAGATAGGTGCCGGCGGCAATCGAGCTCAGGCCGAAGCCGAGCTGGAACAGCAGAGGCAGCAGAAACGGCGTCGCGTTGATCGCCATCCGGCAGGCCGTGCCCGCCGACAGCGTCGACATCGAGAAGGTCTGGATGCGGAAGGCTGAAAGATCCAGCAGCGGGTTGTCGACGGCGAGGAAATGCCGCGTCGCCATGACCGACAGTACGATGCCCGCCGCCAGCATTGATATGACGGGCAAGAGCCCGCCGTCCCATTTGACCGAGAGTTCGAGGGCAGCGAGCAGGAAGGTCAGGCCCGCAGCACTGAGGACGAAGCCCATGAGATCCAACCGGCCGGGATTGGTCTCGCGCTGCTCCGGCACGAAACGCAGCACCAGCGCGATGCCAAGAATGCCGATCGGGATGTTGATGAGGAAGTTCCAGTGCCAGCTGGCATAGGTGGTGATGAAGCCGCCGAGCACTGGGCCGATCACCGGCGCCGTCAGTGCCGGCCAGGTGATCAGTGCGATCGCCTGGACCAGTTCCGATTTGCGGGCGTTTTTCAGCACGATGATACGCCCGACCGGCGTCATCAGCGCGCTGCCCGCCCCCTGCACGGCGCGCCACAGCACGAATTCCGCAAGGCTGCCGGACAGCCCGCAAAACAGCGAGGCGCCGGTAAAGACGGCAATCGACATCAGGAAGATGCGGCGCGCACCGAACCGGTCGCCGAGCCAGCCCGACAGCGGAATGAAGGCGGCCATCGTCAGCATGTAGACGGTGATGCCGATGCTCATCGATACCGGCTGCACGCCGAAGCTTGCCGCCATCTGCGGCAACGAGGTGGTAACGATCGTACCGTCGAGGATCTGCATGAAGAAGGAAACGGCAACGACCAGCGCCACGATCTTCGCCTGGCGGCCGCTCGCCGCCTCTTGCCCATTCTCGCTCGTCTCTGCCGTGGTCATGGATCTGCCAATAGAAATTCCGGAAGACGCGGCAGGGAAACGGGAAGAAGCCGATCGGAGATCTGCCGCGCGGGGAGCGCGGACATGGAAAGCCGCGCACTGGCTGAATACGCCCGTTGCAGCCGGGCGGAAAGGCTAAATCTCGCACTGCGCAGGAATATTCCCGATGCATCCGGATTACGGGCTGCTAAAGAAAAGATTCAAGAAAAAGGCCCCGCCGAAGCGAGGCCAAGCTTGATCCGCTCCGGGGAAAACAGGAACGGCGCGCAGTCCATACCGTGCGATCCATGTCGCAGCGAGGCCAGATGTCGCTGCATCGGTACGCTCGCCAAAGAATTTTTCGAGATCGGCCGAAAAGATCGGCTCCCAAAAATATCCGCCCATGTGGCGCCACACTTGTCGCATTGCAGCAACGATTGGCGCTTGCAATGTTTATAAAAATAGATATCACTAAACATATTGCTAAACATGATGATTGAGGAGTTCATGTGAGCATTCTCTGAAGTGGGTGAACATGCGACGCCGGCGGGGAGCCGGCTTTTGGTTCTGGGAGGAACTTATGCAGAAAACATCGAAAGCCCTATTGGGGCTGGCCACGGCATTCGTCATGTCGTCGGCATTGCCCAATCTCGCCAAAGCCGATGAACTGACGCTGTGCTGGGCCGCATGGGACCCCGCCAATGCGCTCGTCGAGCTGTCGAAGGATTTCACCGCCAAGACCGGCACGCAGATGAAGTTCGAATTCGTTCCCTGGACGAGTTATGCCGATCGCTTCCTCAACGAGCTGAATTCCCATGGCAAGCTCTGCGACCTAATCATCGGCGACAGCCAGTGGATCGGCGGCTCGGCCGAGAACGGCCACTATGTCAAGCTCAACGACTTCTTCGACAAGGAAGGCATCAAGATGGATGACTTCGTGCCGGCGACCGTCGTCGGCTACTCGGAATGGCCGAAGAACACGCCGAACTACTGGGCGCTGCCCGCCATGGGCGACGTCGTCGGCTGGACCTACCGCAAGGACTGGTTCGAGAAGCCGGAACTGCAGAAGGAATTCAAGGCGAAATACGGCCGGGATCTCGCAGCGCCGAAGACCTACGATGAGCTGAAGCAAATCGCCGAGTTCTTCCAGAAGCGTGAGATCGACGGCAAGACCGTCTACGGCGCCTCGATCTATACCGAGCGCGGCTCCGAAGGCATCACCATGGGCGTGACCAACGTCCTCTACGACTGGGGCTTCCAGTACGAAAACCCGAAAAAGCCCTATGACATGGAAGGCTTCGTCAACTCGGCCGACGCGGTCAAGGGCCTCGAATTCTACAAGTCGCTCTATGATTGCTGCACACCGCCCGGCAGCTCCAACGTCTACATGGTCGAATCCGCCGATGCCTTCAAATCCGGCCAGGTCGCCATGCAGATGAACTTCGCCTTCACTTGGCCCGGCCTTTACAAGGACGAGAAGGTCGGTGGCGACAGGATCGGCTTCTTCCCCAATCCGGCTGAAAAGGCGCACTTCGCCCAGCTCGGCGGCCAGGGCATCTCGGTGGTCTCCTACTCCGACAAGCGCGATGCTGCCCTGCAATACATCAAGTGGTTCGCACAGCCCGATGTGCAGGCCAAATGGTGGGAACTCGGCGGTTTTTCCTGCCTGAACTCCGTCGTCAATGCGCCGGGCTTTGCCAAGAGCCAGCCCTATGCCCAGGCCTTCCTCGACTCGATGGCGATCGTCAAGGACTTCTGGGCCGAGCCGAGCTACGCCTCGCTGCTGCAGGCCATGCAGAAGCGCGTCCATAACTACGTGGTCGCTGGCAATGGCACCGCCAAGGAAGCGCTCGACGGTCTGGTGAAGGACTGGAGCGACGTCTTCAAGGACGACGGCAAGATCTAGCGCGTGGCATCCCTGATGCGCGCCATCCTCGGCAGGATGGCGGCCCGGATCGGCAGACGAGCCGGGCCGCCAAATTTCCCATATCCCAAAAGACCGGGTGAAAACTTGACTATTTCCCCTTCCTCGATCGTCGAGAAAGCAGCCGATGCGACAGCAAGGGCGACGCCCGTCTCGGTCGCCCGGCGCGTCCGCGGCCTCTCCGACAGGGCGATCGCCTGGCTGTTCATTGCGCCGGCTATCACCTTGCTGCTGGCGATCAACATCTTTCCGCTGCTTTGGGCGGTCTACCTCTCCTTCACCAATTACCGCGCCAACCGGCCGAATGCGCCGGTCCAGGGCGTCGGCCTTGGAAATTACCAGCGCGTCCTCAACGATCCCGATATCTGGCAGGCGATGCAGACCACCGCGCATTTCGTTTTCTGGACGATCGTGCTGCAGACGGTGATCGGCTTCACGCTCGCCTATCTGATCGACCGCAAGTTTCGCGGCCATGCCTTCTGGACGACGATCATCCTGATCCCGATGATGCTGTCGCCTGCCGTGGTCGGCAATTTCTGGCGCTTTCTCTACGAGCCTCAGATCGGCCTCTTCGCCTATGCCGTGTCGATGGTGTCTGGCATCCCGACATCGGATATCCAGATGCTCGGTAATGTCTCTCTGGCGCCCTGGGCGATTATCATCGTCGATACCTGGATGTGGACGCCCTATGTGATGCTGATCTGCCTCGCCGGCCTGCGCTCCATCCCCGACTATATCTATGAGGCTGCCGAGGTCGATCGCGCTTCGCCATGGCGCCAGTTCTGGTCGATCACCGTGCCGATGGCCCTGCCCTTCATCATGCTCGCCGTGCTCTTCCGCGGCATCGAGAATTTCAAGATGTTCGACATGGTGACGCTGCTCACCGGCGGCGGGCCGGGCTCAGTCACTGAGGTCGCCTCGATCACGCTGAAACGCGCCGCCTTCGAAAGCTGGGCGACCGGCCGGGCCTCGGCCTTTGCCATCATCCTCTTCGTCGCGGTGTTCGGTCTCGCCAACATCTACGTCAAGGCACTGAACAAGGTGAAGCAACGATGAGCGCCGCCAACTCAGCCCATTCGGTCGTCGAACCGAGCCTCTCCAGCAAGCGCATCGCCGGCACCATCGTCGTCATCTATGCGCTGATCACCCTCATCCCGCTCGTCTGGATCTTCCTGACCAGCATCAAGTCGCCGCCGGATTCGATCAGTTATCCCCCGAAGATCGTCTTCACGCCGTCGCTCGAAGGCTATTGCAACCTGTTCACCACGCGCACCCGGCAGACGCCTGATTATATCGCTTCGCTGCCGGCGCCGGTCGGCGCCTGTGACGAGGTAACGCGCAGGCGCAACATGGTGATCGCCGGCCCGTCGAACTTCCTCCCGCGTTTCGTCAATTCGCTGGTGATCGCCTTCGGCTCCACCTTCCTTGCGGTCTTTCTCGGCACACTCGCCGCCTATGGCTTCTCCCGCTTCAAGGTGCCGCTCGCCGACGACCTGCTGTTCTTCATTCTGTCGACGCGCATGATGCCGCCGATCGCCGTCGCCATCCCGATCTACCTCATGTACCGCGAGCTCGGCCTGTCGGACACGGCGCTCGGCATGATTCTGCTTTACACCGCCGTCAACGTCTCGCTCGCCGTCTGGCTGCTCAAGGGTTTCATCGACGAAATCCCGCGCGAATACGAGGAAGCGGCGATGATCGACGGCTATACGAGACTGCAGGCCTTCCGCAAGGTCGTACTGCCGCAGGCGACGACGGGCATTGCCGCGACCGCGATCTTCTGCCTGATCTTCGCCTGGAACGAATATGCCTTCGCCGCCCTTCTGACCTCGGGCGAGGCCCAGACCGCGCCGCCCTTCATCCCGACGATCATCGGCGAAGGCGGGCAGGACTGGCCGGCGGTCGCCGCCGGCACGACGATCTTCCTGATCCCGATCCTCGTCTTCACCATTCTCCTGCGCAAGCAGCTGCTGCGCGGCATCACCTTCGGAGCCGTCCGCAAATGAGCCATCTGATCGAAACACCTGCGCCCGCCCGCCCAAAGCGTCCGTTCCTCCTGCGCCGCGGCCCGATGGAAACCATCGCGACCGTGCTGATCGGGTTGGGCTTCCTGATGCTGTTCCAGCCCTTCCTGCTGGTGCTCTACACCTATTCGCTGGTGACCCTGCTTGCAGGCACCGTCATGTTCATCATCGTTTCGAAATTCCCGGAGTGAACCATGGCGGACATCCGGATCGAAAATCTCCGCAAGGAATTCGGCAGTTTCGTCGCCGTTCAAGATTCCAGCTTCACCGTCCATGACGGCGAGTTCCTGGCGCTGCTCGGGCCTTCCGGCTGCGGCAAGACCACCACGCTGCGCATGATCGCCGGCCTCGAGCTGCCAAGCAGTGGCAAGATCTATCTCGACGGCGAGGACGTCACCTTCAACCGCGCCAGCGCCCGCGACATCGCCTTCGTCTTCCAGCTCTTCGCGCTCTACCCACATATGAACGTGCGTAGGAATATCGGCTTCCCGCTGCTGTCGCAGGGCATGGCAAAGGCCGAAATCCGTCAACGCGTGGAAGAGACCGCCCGCCTGCTGCAGATCGACCATATTCTCAACCGCTCGGTCTCCGGCCTTGCCGGCGGCGACCGGCAGCGCGTGGCGCTCGGCCGCGCCATCGTCCGGCGTCCGAAATGCTTCCTGATGGACGAGCCGCTCGGCACGCTCGACGCCGAGTTCCGCGAGATCATGGTCCACGAATTGCGCGAACTGCACAACCGCATCCACGCGACCACCGTCTACGTCACTCACGACCAGCACGAGGCAATGGCGATGGCCGACAAGATCGCCGTCATGAACCACGGCGTCATCGAGCAGTTCGGCACGCCGCAGGAGATCTATTCAAAGCCGGCGACCATGTATGTCGCCGATTTCATCGGCTCGCCGCCGATGAACTTCATGCGTTTCACCTCGGGTCTGAAGAGCGGCGACCGCTCCATCCTGCTCGACGGCGTCGATGTCGCCGTTCCCGAGATCCATCAGGACATGGCCGAAAGCGAGCTGGCGCTCGGTGTGCGGCCGGAGCATATCCGCTTCAGCGACGCCTCGCGGCTCCGCGGCGCCGTCTATGGCAGCGAATATCTCGGCACCAATCAGGTCGTGGCTGTGGAAACCCCGGGCGGGCTGATCAAGGCCCGCGTTCCCGCCAATCGCAGCTTCCAGATCGGCGAGAGGGTCGGCCTGGAATTCAATCCGGCGAAACTCGCGCTCTTCGACTGCACATCGGGCCGTGCCGTCCCGTCCTCGCTCTATCAGGAGACCCGGCATGGCTGATGTCGTCCTCAGGAACCTCGCCAAGCGCTTCGGCGACACCCAGGCTCTGGCCGATCTTGATCTTTCGATCCGCGACGGCGAGTTCGTCGTGCTGCTCGGCCCGACCGGTGCCGGCAAAACCACGACGCTGCGGCTGATCGCCGGCCTCGAAAAGCCAGATAGCGGCCGCATCGAAATCGGCGGCCGCAATGTCGCCGCCGAAGCCCCCGCCGAACGCGACGTCGCCTTCGTCTTCCAGCAATATTCGCTCTATCCGCACATGACGGTTTACGAGAACCTTGCTTTTCCGCTGAAGGCGCCGGTCCGCAAACTCAGCGCCGAGGAAATCGACCGCCGCGTCCGCGAGGTCGCCCGCATGGTCAGGATCGACCACAAGCTGGAGAACCGCTCGACCAGGCTTTCCGGCGGCGAGATGCAGCGTGTCGCGATCGGCCGGGCATTGGTGCGCCGGCCGGCGATCTATCTGATGGATGAACCTTTGTCCTCGCTCGATGCCAAGCTGCGCGCCGAACTGCGCCTGGAGCTGAAGCGCATCCAGAAGGAACTCGGCTCGACGCTGCTCTATGTCACCCATGACCAGGTGGAAGCCATGACCATGGCCGACCGGATCGGCATCGTCGCCGAGGGACGGCTGATGCAGGTGGGAACACCGCGCGAGATCTACGGCAATCCCGCCAACCTGCATGTCGCCGCCCGCCTCGGCCAGCCGCACATCAACCTACTGCCTGCGGACCTCTTGCCCGGCGGCCAGCCGCCGCCCGGCACGAAGACCATCGGTGCGCGCACCGAACATCTCGACATCATTGTCGGCAAGAATGCCAATGCCGAAATCGACTGGATCGAACATCTCGGCGACCAGAACCATCTGCACATCAGGGCAGGCAATCACAAGCTCGTCACACTTGCGGATCCATATCTGGCGATCGCGCCCGGCGACCGGATCAGCCTGACATTGCGCGATCCGCTTTATTTCGACGCGGGTGGACAGCGCCTTTCCTGACCGGCAAACAGACATGATGATGGCATGAAAAACAAACAGACGGGTCTCAATCGATGAAACACTTCTTCAACCGCAGGGAAAACATCGTCACCGAAGCCTTGGACGGTCTGCTTCTGACGAGCAGCAATGGCCGTCTGGCCCGCCTCGACAGCTTTCCCGACATCAAGGTGATCCTGCGCGCGGACTGGGACAAGTCGAAGGTGGCGATCATCTCCGGCGGCGGCGCCGGCCATGAGCCCTCCCATGCCGGCTTCGTCGGCAAAGGCATGCTGACGGCGGCCGTATCCGGCGAGATTTTCGCCTCGCCGAGCGTCGATGCCGTGCTGACGGCGATCCGCGCCGTCGCCGGCCCGAAGGGCGCCCTGCTGATCGTCAAGAACTATACCGGCGACCGGCTGAATTTTGGCCTTGCCGCCGAAAAGGCGCGCGCTGAGGGCTTCGACGTCGAGATGGTCATCGTCGCCGACGATATCGCCATCCCTGGCATCAACCAGCCGCGCGGCGTGGCCGGCACGCTATTCGTCCACAAAATCGCTGGCCATCACGCCGAACGAGGCGAGAATCTGAAGACAGTCGCGGCCCATGCCGCGGCAGCAGCCGGCGACATCGTCTCGCTCGGCGTGTCGCTGTCCACCTGCAGCGTGCCCGGCCAGGCGCATGAGGACCGTCTCGGCGCGGACGAAGGCGAGCTCGGCCTCGGCATCCATGGCGAGCCTGGCGTCGAGCGCATCGCGCTGCAGCCGGTCACCGATATCGTCGCCACCATGGTGGCACGCCTGTCGCCAACGCTGCGTGAAGGGGGAAGCCACGCCCTTCTCATCAACAATCTCGGCGCCGTGCCGCCGCTAGAAATGACCGTCATCGCCAATGCAGTGCTGTCCTCGCCGCTTGGCCGCCGCGTCCGGCTGATCATCGGCCCGGCACCGATGATGACCGCGCTCAACATGAACGGTTTCTCGCTGTCGCTGATCTGGCTGGATGCCGAGCGCGAGGCGGCGCTGACGGCAGCGGTCGTGCCGCACGCCTGGATGCCGGCCGTCGAACGCCACGAGATCAGGATCGTCGCCGCACCGAGAACATCAGCCGGATTGAACGGCGCCAACGGCAAGGCCGGAGAAAATGATCGCAACCGGCGCCTCATCACGGCGCTCTGCGAGCATCTGATCTCGCAGGAAAGCGAACTCAACCGGCTGGACGGGCGCGTCGGCGACGGCGATACCGGCTCGACGGTGGCCTCAGGCGCCCGCAGTGTGCTTGCCCGCCTCGACACGCTGCCGCTCGACCGGCCGGCGGCAACGCTTGCCTCGCTCGGCGAGATCCTCGGCACCAGCATGGGCGGATCGAGCGGCGTGCTGCTGTCGATCTTCTTCACCGCCGCGGCCAAGGCGATGGCTGACAAAGCCGATATATCAGCAGCCCTTCTTGCCGGGCTCGACAGGATGACGTTCTATGGCGGAGCCGGAGTCGGCGACCGGACGATGGTCGATGCGTTGTCGCCTGCCCTGCAGGCGCTCGCATCCGGCGATGTCGCCGCCGCGGCAAGAGCTGCGGCAGCCGGTGCGGAGTCGACGAAGTCGATGATGAAGGCGAAAGCCGGACGCGCCTCCTATGTCGGCGAAAGGGATCTGGCGGGTGTCGCCGATCCCGGCGCCGTCGCGGTTGCCGGCGCGTTCGGCGTGGCGGCAAGCCTCGCCTGACCGGCGTGAAATTCAGAAGCCCGCGGGAGGCGCGGCGACAGGGAGGACGGCAGTGCAGGCGGAACCGGTGCTTGTGGCAGGATTGATAGAGGTGTGCCGCGCGACGATCGCGGCAAACAGCGATCATCTCTGCGCGCTCGATCGCGCCATCGGCGATGGCGATCACGGAACCAACATGCGGCGCGGCTGCGAGGCAGTGAGCGCCGAAGGCGAAAGCCTGTCCAGCCTGCCCTTTCCCGACGCCATGGAAAAGATCGGCCTGACGCTGGTGATGACTGTCGGCGGTGCCGCCGGGCCTCTCTACGGCACGCTGCTGATGGAGATCGGCCGCGAGCTTCGCAAAAGTGATGAAAAGGCCGATTTTTCGCAGGTGCTGAAACAGGCGATCGATGCCGTGGCCAGACGCGGTCGCGCGCATGCCGGCGACAAAACCCTGCTCGACGTGCTCTATCCCGTGCATGCGGCACTTGCCAGCCGCTCGCCACTCGGCGCAATCGCCCGCAGGGCCGAGCGTTCCGCCAACCGCACTGCTGACATGAAGGCAATGCGCGGGCGCGCGGCCTATCTCGGCGACCGCTCCATCGGTCATGTCGATCCCGGCGCGTCGAGCTGCGCGCTGCTGACCACGGCGATCTGCCGCTATCTCGGGGAGCACCGTCCGCAATGAATGGAAAGACCGCAAATGTGGGTATCGTGATCGTCTCCCACTCGCCGCTGGTGGCAAGGGGGATCGCCGACATGGTGCGGCAGATGGTCGGCGACTGCGTACCGCTCGCCTGGTCGGGTGGCAACGTCCACGGCGACCTCGGCACCGATGCCGGCGGCATCCTGAAAGCGATCGAGGCCGCATGGTCCGATGCCGGCGTCGCCGTCTTCGTCGATCTCGGTGGCGCCGAGACCAACAGCGAGATGGCGATCGAAATGCTGGGCCTTCCGCGCGCGGCCCTCGTCTCCATCTGCAACGCGCCTTTGGTTGAAGGCGCCGTCATCGCCGCTGCCGAGGCGTCGGGGGGCGCGTCGCTGGCCAAGGTCGTCGCCACAGCCGAGGAACTGTCCCCCTGATGACGAGCGGATTGCGTAGTGAAAAACAGGAGCCCGACCCATTGCACGTGAATTGCCAGACGGAGGTGGAAGTCAAGCACGGTGTCGGGCTGCATGCCCGCCCCTCCGTCACCTTCACGCGGCTTGCCAAGTCCTTCCCCTGTTCGATCGAGATCGCTGTCAACGGCAGCGACGTCTGGCTGAACGGCAAGAGCATCATCAAGATCATGGGTGCGAGAATCCGAAAAGGGTCGATCCTCAGGATCCGCGCCGACGGCATTCTCGCCGAAGAGGCGATCCGCGCGCTGAAGGAACTCATCGAGCGCAACTTCGATGAGGAAAAGAAACATGGCCGAACCGCTTAGACTGAAAGCTAAGAGCGCATCCCCGGGCATCGCATCCGGCCCGGCCTTTCTTGCCGAGCGGCCGGACGCCGCCCCTGCATCCCGAGCCGTCGGTGGATACAGCGCGCTGGAGAAGGCGATCGACATCTCGATCGGCGAACTCGAGCACCTTGCCGATGGAGCCGATGCCGAAAGCCGGGATATCATCGATTTCCAGATCGAGGTGCTGCGCGATCCGACGATCGCGGAAGCGACGGGCGCGCGCATGGAGGCCGACGAGAATGTCGTCTTCGCCTGGGTCGCCACCCTCGACGCCTATATCGGTGAACTCGAAGCGGCCGACGAGGAGCAGATGCGGGCACGCGCCGTCGATATTCTCGACATCAAGAACCGCGTGCTCGGGGCGCTCGCCGGCACCCCGATCGCCGATTTCCCGCCTGGCTCGGTCTTCGTTGGCAAGGATATGGAGCCGAGCCGCTTTCTCGCCCATGACTGGTCGAAAGGCGGTGGCATCGCGCTGTTCGCGGGCAGCATCGCCGGCCATGTCGCCCTGCTTGCCCGGGCGAAATCGGTGCCGATGGTGGTCGGCACGGGTCGCTTTTCGGCAGCAGATGGAGATCCCCTTCGCGTGGATGGCGACGCCGGTGCGGTCGTCCTGAAGGCCGGCGGCATGCTGATCCCGGCACCGGCACAAGCACCTGCCAGCGACACGCAAACCGGCAGCAGTGAGCTGCGGACGGCGGACGGCGTGCCGATCCTGCTCTCCATCAATATCAACGATCCCGCCGAGATCGATGCGCTCGATCCGGCAACGGCAGGCGTCGGCCTGATGCGCTCGGAGTTTTCAGTTGCCTCGGTCGCCGATGCTGCCAACGAGGAACGACAGCTGGCGATCTATCGCCGCGTGCTGGAGCAGGCGGGCGACAGGCCGGTGATCATAAGAATGCTCGATATCGGCGGCGACAAGCCGCTCGCTGGCCTGGAAGACCTGCCGGCTCTCGCCTCGGGCCTGCGCGGCATCCGGCTGCTGCTTGCCCGGCCGGAAATCGCCCGCGTGCAGGCCCGCGCCCTGTTGCGCGCCGCTGTCTTCGGCAGGCTGTCGGTGATGCTGCCGATGGTGACGTTTCCCGACGAGATCGACAGGATGCGAGAGCTATTCCGCGAGGAAGCCGAAAAGCTGGGCCGCCGCGCCATACCCCACCGAATGCCGCCGATCGGCATGATGGTGGAGGTACCATCAGCCGCCTTGATGCTCGACGCCTTCGGGTCGGCGGCCTTCTTCTCGTTCGGAACCAACGACCTCACCCAATATCTTGCCGCCTCCGCCCGCGACGATATGGACGCCGATGCCGGCAAGGCTGCACCCGCCGTGCTCCGGCTGCTCGCCCAGGCGGTGAAGCTTTCCGCCGGCAAGCCAGTCAGTATCTGTGGCGACATGGCCGGCGATCCCAGCTATCTGCCCAGGCTGCTCGCCGCCGGCCTCCGGCATTTTTCCGTGGCGCCGGCCCGGCGTCCCGCGATAAGATCGGCGATCATCGGCCTCAATGCCGATGGCACAAGGGCAGCCGGAGAGTAGGATGGCGCGCGAAGACATCGAAGACGCCATTATCACCTACAAGTCCATTCTGGCGCAGATCATCGACAACAGGCCATCGGGCACGCGCCAGCGACTGGCGACGGCGCTTGGAAAACATCGCAGCTTCGTCACCCAGATCACCAGCCCGACCTATGCAACGCCGCTGCCGGCGCGCCATCTCGCGACGATCGTCCGCGTCTGCCATTTCAGCGCTGCCGAACAGGAGCGCTTTCTCGAAGCCTATCAGGCCGCCCATCCCGGCAAGTTGCCGGATCTCGGCCATTCCGAGAAATTGCGACACCTGTCGCTGATGGTGCCTGATTTCGGCGACGACAGGAAAAACCGCCTGCTGGAAGAGGCGATCTCAGATCTGGTGCAGAAAATCGTCGCGATATCGGGTGCGGAATGACGAGTAAGCTGGTTGACGTAACGTAACGCTTTTGGCCTTGGGAGAGGCTTGATGAAGAAGTTCATGAACACTGCGGAAACCATGGTCGCCGAAAGCGTCGAAGGCTTCGTGCGCGCCCATGAGGCCTTCGTGGTGTTCGGGCCTGAGCGCAGATGCATCCGCCGCCGCCATCTCACCCCTGGCAAGGTGGCGCTTATATCAGGCGGCGGCGCCGGCCATGAGCCGATGCATATCGGCTTCGTCGGACACGGCATGCTGGACGCCGCCTGCGTCGGCCATATCTTCACCTCGCCGACGCCGAGTCAGATCATCGCCGCGATCGAAGAGACCGATACCGGCGCCGGCTGCCTGCTCGTGGTCAAGAATTACGACGGCGACCTGATGAATTTCGAAATGGCGATTGAAATGGCCGGAGATCGCCACAGCCTCGACATGGTGGTCGTCAGTGACGATATCGAAACATCGAAGATCGGCGAAGGCAGAGGCCGACGCGGCGTCGCCGGAACGCTGGTCGTCGAAAAGATCCTCGGCGCTGCGGCCGAACGCGGCATGACACTTTCCGCATTGAAGCAGCTTGGGGAAGGTTTGAATACGCGCATCCGCTCAATGGGTGTGGCGCTGAATGGCGTGACGGTGCCGCAGACCGAGCGCACCACATTTTCGCTCGGACCCGACGAAATGGAGATTGGCGTCGGCATCCATGGCGAACCCGGCCATGCCAGGCAGCCCTTCGCCGCCTCCAACGCCATCATCGGCCATCTCTGCCAGACCATCGCCGGCGACATCGCGGCAGCGCCAGGCGCCAAGGCGTTGCTCTTCGTCAACGGCCTCGGCGGCACGCCGCCCGCCGAACTCTACCTCGCCTATAGCGGCGCCCGCCGTTTCATCGAGGAAAGAGGCATCCCGATCGAGCGCTCACTGGTCGGAACCTACGTCACCTCGCTCGACATGCAGGGACTGTCCGTCACCCTTGCCTTACTGACCGACGAGGAAATCGCCCTCTGGGACGCGCCGGTGGCGACGGCGGCTTTGCACTGGCCGTGACGGCATCCCAAGGGTGTCAGATGTAAAGCGCTGCCATCTTCCTCCAGGCGCCGGCGCGGTGGGCGCGTCCGTCCCAGACATGCAACTGATGGCCGACATTCTTCTCGCCCAGCAGCCGGCTGAGATAGCGGTTGTTGTCGAGGAAAGGATCGGCATCGCCGATGGTGAGAACGATGTCGAGCTGACGCAGCCTGTCGAACCGCCAGTCGTCGCCAAGTCCGGGCAGGAAATGCGTCGGCGTGTGGAAATAGACGCTGTCGTCGTAATAGCCGTCGAACAGGTCGCCGAAGGATTCCACCCTCATCGTCAGGTCGTAGCGGCCGGAAAAGGCGACGAGCTTGCGGAAGAGATGCGGATGGCGAAAGAACAGGCTTGCCGCCTGGAAGGCGCCGAGGCTGCGGCCATGCACGATGGTGCAGTCATGCGAATTCTTCGCCGCCATCAGCGGCAGCACCTCATTCAGGATGTAATCCTCGAGCGCACCATGCCGGCGGATGCGCTCGGCCGGGTGACGGTGAAAGCCATAGAAGGTTTCTGCCGCCAGGCCCTCGATGCAATAGAGCTGGAGATGGCCGGCCCCGAGCTTGTCTGCGAGGCTCGCGACCAGCCCGAGCTGTTCATACTCGAAGAAGCGCCCGTCCCGCGTCGAAAAGACCAGCACCTTGGCGCCCGCATGGCCGAACACTACAGCGCCGCGCGTCTTTTCAGACGCGCAAAGGACGCTGTAGCACTTTGAATGGCTGCATAATTTTGTCCTTAAATCGAGTCCGATTGAAGGAATTATGCAGCAGCATCTCCATGTCTCGATGCAGCCGCTGACTGTACCAGCGCAGATATTCGCGGTTCATGGCACCCTGAAAAACTGTCCCACCTTGTCGCGGAGAACCGCCTCTTGCTCAGCGCTGCCAGGATAGTCGAAATGCCCTGCATCCAGGATGAAGATTTCATTAAATTTTGGTATCGCATTCGCGACAGCAAACTGGCAGGGCGGCGCCACCGAAGGATCGAACAGCGCAACGGCAACCAGCATCGGCACCTTGATTCGCGAAGCGGCCGTTGCCGCATCGTAGAGCCGAAGCGTCTCGAGCACATCTGCGTGTTCCTTATGATACTCCTGCACCGATTGCGCGCTGCCGACTGTCGGCAAGGTCAGCCGCAGCGGCTGATCCCCGAAGCTTGGCAGCGCCAGATGACCGCGATCGATGCGCTGGTCGTAAGCGATCGCCATCGCCCCGACACCGCCGCCGAAGCTGATGCCGCTGTAGCCGATATGCCCCGAAAGCCAGGGATAGAGCGCAACAAGTGTCGAGACGGCAAGCCACAGATCTTCGACGCAGCCGCCGATGATATAGGATTTCGGCTTGTCGATATCGTGGAGCACATGCCAGGAGGGATTTTGCGAGATCGGCGGACGAGCGCTAAGCGACAGCCCGCGGCAGCAGGGAAAAAGCACTGCCGTTTCCTTGACCGGCAGATCGAATTCAGGCCGATCCCGCCCGCCATAACCATGCCCGACGACGAGCCCGCGCCGCACCTCCCCCCGACGCGGCAGGATGAGCCAACCGCCGATCCTGAATGAACCGGTCGAGATATAGACGAGATCGAGCACGTGCCAGTCGGCATGGGTGATCTTGCTCCGGCGCAGCACCGGCTGCGGATCAACCGTCAGCGCCCTGAGATAACGCGCCTCCCAGAAATCGTCGAAACCCTCAGGCGCCTCGGGCTGCTTGACGGCAAGGAGGTCTGCGAGCTGCATGCCGTAGGTCGGATCAAAGTCGAAGGGATGTGTCGTCGGAATACTCATCCAAGGCTTGTCTCGTGAAAAGGCCAGCGGCGCAAGACTCTGCCTTAGCCAGCCGATAAACCTTACCGGAACTCGGGCACCTTTACGCGGTCAGTCGCCTCGTATCGCCTGGATGTGTCGAAGAGCCTGCGGCCAACGGCGCGCGCAGTCTCCAGATGGGCGGCCGCATGGTTCGGTCCGGCTTCGAGCAACAGCTCCGATGTCACGACGCGGGCGCCGCAATAGTCGAAGATCCCGTGATCGATCTGCGTCTTCATGGCGCCGAAATAGCCGTGCCGCACATAGGTCCCGGCATCGGCGCCGCCGAGGCCGACCAGATGCACCGGCAGGCGGCCAAGCAACTTCACCAGCCCGGTATCCGGGCGATCGTCGTAAGCCCAGCCATTGGTGAACACCCGGTCGATCCATCCCTTGATAAGCCCCGGCATCGACCACCAGTAGACGGGATAGACGAGCACCAGCGCATCGGCGCGGTCGACCCTTGCCTGCTCGGCGGCAACGTCGGCGGGCAGCACCCCTTTCCTCAGATGCAGAGCAATATCTGCCGCGGTGAACCGGGGATCGAAGCCCTCGGCCGCGAGATCGGCCAACTCGACGGAATGGCCGGCATCGGAAAGTGTGACACCTTCGGCAAGATGGGCGGCGACGCGGTGGGTGAGCGACTGGGGATCGGGATGCGCGACGACGATGAGCGCGTGCATGGCGAAAACTCCTGCTGAATGATTGCGGATGGAAGACGCAGCCTGTATACCTTTGGTAAGCTACTTTCAGTAAGTTACTTTTGGTATACAGCGATGTCAAGCGCCGAAACAACAGGTCAGCCGACCGATCCGCAACCGCGCCGCCGCCTGCCGCGTCAGGATCGGCATCGCCAGTTGCTCGACGTCGCTTGGCAGATCGCCCGTGACGAGGGAACGGAAGCGCTGACCCTCGGCCGGCTTTCCGAGCGGGCGGGCGTAACGAAACCCGTGGTCTATGATCATTTCGAAACCCGCCCAGGCCTGCTCGCAGCGCTCTACCGCGAATTCGACGCCCGCCAGACGGATGTGATGGACGCAGCCCTTGCGGCAAGCCAGCCGTCGCTTGCCGACCGGGCCACAGTCATCGCCACCTCCTATGTCGACTGCGTGCTGCTTCAGGGCCGCGAAATCCCCGGTGTGATCGCAGCACTTGCCGGCTCGCCGGAACTCGAAAGGATCAAGCGCGAATACGAAGCGGCCTTCATCGAGAAATGCCGCATCGCGCTTTCGCCCTTTACCGGTGCCGGCACGATCGCCGCAGCCGGCCTCTGGGCCATGCTCGGCGCCGCCGAAGCCCTCTCCTATGCCGCCGCGTCGGGCGACATCACCGCCGTCGAGGCAAAGAACGAACTGTTCGAAACCATCGTCGCGATGGTGGCGAGAAGTATGGGCGGCGGCACGCATCCCGATCACCTGCGCAATACGGCTGGCCTCGCATCGAGATGATCCGGCGGGAATAGCTGTATCGAATCCACCGCCCGCTTCGCCATGGAACTCGGTTATTTCGCGACCCTGGTGAGCGACGCGACGGCCGCCTTCTCGCACCTAATGATGCGTGCGGCGCACAAGCTGAACGGCCCGACCTACGCCCATGCTATTCTGACGATGGCCGAACTTATCGAAGTCTTGCCCAAGGCGTCTGCTTCAAAGGACAATGCCATGACCATGCTCTTCAAACTGCTCACAAGTGCCAGCTCGGAATCCCTGAACCGCGACCGGCGCAGGTTCCTGACCACCGCGGCGATCGGGATTGCCGCCGCGGGCGCGACCAGCCTGTTTCCGTCCTATCAGGCATCGGCTGCCGCGGGAGATGCGATCCGCCCGTTTCGCGTCGACACTCCCGAGGCGGACCTCCTCGACCTTCGCCGGCGCGTACTGGCAACACGCTGGCCCGAACGCGAGACGGTCGACGACCAGTCGCAGGGCATACAGCTCGAAAAGATCAAGCCGCTCGTCGATTATTGGGGCACCGGCTACGACTGGCGAAAGGCGGAAGCGAAGCTGAACGCGCTGCCGCAATTCATCACCGAGATCGACGGCCTAGACATCCACTTCATTCACGTCCACTCGAAACATCCGAATGCCCTGCCCGTCATCATCACCCATGGCTGGCCGGGATCGGTATTCGAGAACCTCAAGATCATCGGCCCGCTCACCGATCCGACCGCTCATGGCGGACGCGCCGAAGATGCATTCGACGTGGTCATTCCGTCGATGCCGGGCTACGGCTTCTCCGGCAAGCCGACCGGCACCGGCTGGGGGCCGGACCGCATCGCACGGGCCTGGGCGGAACTGATGAAGCGCCTCGCTTACAACAGCTACGTCGCCCAGGGCGGCGACTGGGGCTCGCCGGTCTCCGGCGCGATGGCACGGCTCGCGCCACAAGGTCTGCTCGGCATCCACATCAACCTGCCGGCTGTCGTGCCGCCCGAAGTTGCCGCGGTGCTCGCCGCGGGCGGGCCGGCGCCGCAGCGACTCTCCACCGAGGAACGCGCGGCGTTCGATGCCCTCAGCGCCGCAGCCAAGATGGGGAACAGGTCCTATGCCACGATGATGGGCACGGGGCCGCAGACGATCGGCTACGCCATATCGGACTCCCCGGCCGGCCTTGCGGCATGGACGCTCGGTCATCCAGGCTTCACGCACTGGACCTACGACAGCAGCGATCCCGAAAAGTCTCCCGACGAGGTGCTCGACGACATCACGCTTTACTGGTTGACCAACAGCGCCGCTTCCTCGGCCCGGATCTACTGGGAATATGGCGGCGGGCGCAGTCCCGTCCTTGCGGCCGGGGAGAAGACCTCCAAGATCGCGCTTCCGGTCGCCATCACCGTCTTTCCTGGGGAGAGCTATCAGGCCCCGGAGACATGGGCCCGTCGCGCCTATCGCAACCTTATCTATTTCCACAAGGTCGACAAGGGCGGCCACTTCGCCGCCTGGGAGCAGCCGGAGCTCTTCTCCGCCGAGCTTCGAGCAGCGTTCAGGCCGCTGCGCCGACCGATATGAGAGGAGCGGCGGCCCCTCGCCGCTCCAGGGATGCTGCCGCGGCCCTGCCACTTCCCGGCCTCGGCATCAGTCCCTATTCTCCCCCGCCGCCGTGAGGATCAGCTTTGTGATCTCGTCCGGGTGGGAGATCAACGACAGATGGCTGGCCTGGATTTCAATCGTCTTTGCTCCCATGCGTTTGGCCATAAAGCGTTCGAGATCGGGATTGATCGTCCGGTCCTCGGTCGAGACGGCATACCAACTCGGCTTCGAACGCCAAGCGGCCTGTGTCGTCTTGCCGGTCAGCAGCGCCTTCTGGAACGGTTGCTGCACGGCATAGAGCACTTTCGCCTTCGCCTCCGGCAGGTCACCGGCGAAATCACGCAGGAAGGCTTCCTCGCTGAGGCGTCCCTCGTCGCCGTCGAAGACGATGCCGGCCGAAGCCGGCGGCGTCGGGAAGGTTTTGGCGAGAGCGGTATAATCCTCACCTGCATCCGGCGCCCGCGCCGCGACATAGACGAGCGCCGAAACATTGGGGTGCACGCCGGCCTCAGTCACCATCATGCCAGAAAACGAATGCCCGACGAGAACCGTCGGGCCGTCTTGTCGGTCGAGCACCCGCTTCACGGCAGCGACGGCCTCGGGCAGCGTCGTCAGCGGGTTCTGCACCGCCGTGGCATTGAGTCCAGCCGCCTGCAGGCGCGCGATCACCTCGGTCCAGCACGAGCCGTCGGCAAACAGCCCGTGCGCCAGCACGACGTTGCGCGCCTTTATGGGAGCGGATGTCGCGGCCATGCCGCGTGTGGCAAGCAGAGAAGCGGCAGCGCCGGCAACAAGGGCGGCCGAGAAAGCCCGTCTGTTCATCATCATGATCTGGTTCCTTGTGCGTCCAGGAATTGAAGGATCGAAAGCATGTCGGCTCGGGACCGAAGAACGGAAGCCAAGTCAAAATTGGTTGGTCTGTAATGCCATGTCGGAACGGTTCGTTAGCCGGGCGCGAGGCACTGGCCTTCGTCGGGTTGCGCGATCCCGTCGTCAAACTCGGTATTTGAAGCGGCTTCGTGTATGCAGAAGCCTGCTTGCTGGAGATTTATGTATTCCCATTCGACAGAAAGTCAATTATTGAATACGTAACACCTTCGTGATGCCGCACGTGCATACACAGAAGAGGCACGCAATCGCATTTGCATACACGGGCGCTTGGGGCCGATGCCTGAAACAGATCGGAGATGACGGAATGGCGAATGGTTTCGAAACCGAGGATGACGGCGATGATCGCGGCTTGCTCTCCGATCGCATTCGCAACGCCCTGACCGACGAGATCGCCGCCGGCACGCTGGCGGCGGGTGCAGCGTTGGACGAACAGCAGCTTGCCGATCGTTTCGGCGCCTCCCGCACGCCGGTTCGCGAAGCGCTGCGTCAGCTGGCGGCGGGCGGCCTCGTCGAGCTTCGCGCCCGGCGCGGCGGCGTCGTCGCCCGTATGACGCCGGAGCGCATCATGGAGATGTTCGAGACGGTGGCCGAGATCGAGGCCGTCTGCGTCAGGCTCGCGACCTACCGCATGACGCCGCTGGAGCGCAGCCGCCTGATCGAACTGCACGAGCTCTCACGGCCAATCGTCGAAAGCGGCGACGTCAACGCCTATGATAGCTTCAACCGTCAGTTCCACGAGACCATCTACTGCGCCACCCATAACGGCTTCCTCGCCGAACAGGCGATCGCCATCCGCAACCGCCTGAACGCCTTCCGACGCACGCAACTGCGCCAGGGCGAAAGGCTGAGCCGCTCCCGCGACGAACACGAGGCCATCATGCAGGCGATCGCCGAAGGCGACGGCGAGATGGCGTCACGGCGCATGCGCGCCCATATGCTCAACGCCGCCACCTCGCTCAGCCGTTTCATCGAGGCCAACAAGCCGGCGTGAATCTCCCTAAGGAATCGGGCAGTGGTATTTATAATGAGCCATGGTGGTCATCAACTCGTCGCCGGTGGCCCCGCGTATGCCGGGATTCTCCTCCAGGAACGTGCATAGCGTATTGCCGATCGCTTCCGCCGTAGTTCCGACTGGGATACATACGTTGACACCAACGGCGATTGCAAAATGCGCCGAGTTCACCATCCTGCTGGGTCTGGGAGCGGCTTCGGTAAAAATGCGACGAGCGAGTTGCTCATCACTATTCCATTTGTCCAACCAACCGGCAACATACCCGACGACAAACTGCCGGGACTCGCTGCAATCAGAATAGAGAACGTCACCGCTGGAAAACCCGGCTGGAATCTTTGCAGAAACCGTTGCCAAAAGGGTGGCGACAAGAATGCCCGACATCACATCTCCAAAGCTCGCAATAACGCAGAGCTTTGATCGGGAACGTGTCGGAAATTAGCTTAAAACGTGTCTTCTTTTTTGCTGCAACCAAAAAACAAAATGACAGCTAATCTCACCTCAGCCTCAATCGAACCGACTGACCTCAAGCCCGCTGCCGACCGGCAGCAGCACGCTTGATATCCCTGGCTTGGCACGGACAGCCTCACCATAGCGTTTGAGATCATCGCCTCCCGGGCGCAGCATGTTGTCGGCGACGATGATCGCGCCCGGATTGAGCTTGGGATAGAAGGCTTCGAGGCAGGGAACGTAGAGATCCTTCCAGAGATCCACCAGCACGAAATCGATGCCGGAGGAAAGCGCGCCGATCATCTGGACGGCATCCCCGACCTTGAATTCCACATACTCGGCAAGCCCTGCCCTGACGGCCATGTCGCGTGCGTAGGCAGACTTGTAGTCGTGCATTTCCATGGTGATCAGCCGACCGCCGGAAGCGCGCGCGGCTTCCGCCAGCCATATCCCGGAATAACCGAAGGAGGTGCCGAGTTCGAGGATCGTCGGCGCCTTGAGGCTCCTGGCGAGGATATTGATGAACTGCCCAGTCTCTGGTCCCACCGCGCGTAGCCGCTGATCCTGTCCTCCGTCGCGGCCGCCCGGAGGCAGTTCGCGCGGGCTGTTGTGCTCCGTCTCGATCATCGCGTGATAGATGTCGAGCACGTCCTGGATTTCGGTGTCCATTGTCTTCTCCATGACCGCCTGCACGAAATTCCTACGTGTTGAGCAGATGATCATTGCCCGACCGAAACACCTCCGGAAAGTTAAACTTTGGCAATCATCGCCCTTGTTGGCCACCTTGCCGTTGCACATGCCGCCGGCGTCGGTTACATCATGCGCTCAATGGTCGGGTCACCCGGCCACGTAAGCGTTAACGTCACTCAACGCGTATGATCGAACGGCTTTTGCGGCTTCGATCTGCGCGACTATGTCCTGCGGATCGAGCTTCAAAGCCCCGGAAGGACACATGGATAACAATCAACTCAAAGAACAGACTTCACCCGCCCCTGTCATCGAGCGGATCCGCCACGACACGCGACGGCGCACCCTGATGGTCGAAAGCGTCATCGACATCACCCCCGGCATGCGCCGCATCGAATTGACCGGCGGCGATCTCGCCGACTTCACCAGTCTTGCACCCGATGACCACATCAAGATTTTCGTACCGGCCACCGATGGCGGGGAAGAACGCCGTGACTACACGCCGCGCCGCTACGACAATGCCGAACGCAGACTGACCATCGACTTCGCCTTGCACGAGGCAGGCCCCGTGACCCAATGGGCGATCGACGCGCGCCCCGGCGACAGGCTCGAGATCGGCGGACCAAGGGGCTCCGCCGTGGTTTCGAAGACAGTCAAACGATGGCTGCTGATCGGCGACGAAACGGCCCTGCCGGCAATCGGCCGCCGGATCGAGGAGAGCAGTGCCGGAACCGTCATCACCACAATCGCAGCCGTCACCGGCCCGTTGGAAGAGCAGGTCTTCGCGACATCAGCCGAACTGCACATCCACTGGGCGCATCGGCCTCTCTCGCAGGCAACCGATGCCGCAGCGCTGCTGAAATTGTTGAGCACGGTCGATATCCAACCGGAAACCTTCATCTGGGTCGCGGCGGAAGCCTCGGTAACACGCGATATCCGCGCCTATCTGCTGGAACGAGGTTGCCCGCTCGGCTGGATCAAGGCATCCGGCTATTGGGTGTTCGGCAAGGCCGACACGACTGAGAAATTCGGCTAGGGGTCATTCCACAGATTCCATTGGTGACGTGCTCTCACTCACTTCGCTCCGGATTTTATGATCCGGAGCGATCAGATGGATGAAGAGGTATGAATTGAGCAAGTCCCCGCATCTGCCGGAACGCTGCGGCAGGTGGTCGTCCGCAACTGTGAGCACCGGGCGCCAACCACCGACTTATCGAAGGAGATCGACCACGCGGCGGGCAGAACCCAATGCGAGCGTCCATCCCAACATGCCGTGGCCGGCATTGATGTAGAGACCTTTGATGCGTCTGGAGGCGGCGATCATGGGCTTGGAGGTCGGAGTCATGGGCCTCTCGCCCGACCATCTCGTCAGTTCGTCCGATCGGTCGAAAAGATCGGGCAGCACTGCGGACGCGGCCAGCTTGAGCGTGTCGAAACGCCCGACATCAAAACCGGCTCCGGGACGCTCGATGTCTGCCAGTCCGGCAACACGAAAACGGTCGCCGATTGCCACAAAGGCAAGCTTTCGCTTGACGTCTGTCAGGCTGATACTTGGTGCAAGGCTGGATCTTGGAATGGTGAGCGAGTAGCCTCTGACGGAGCGTATGTCCCGGGCCTCGGGCAGATCGGACACGAGGGAAAGGATCTGCGGCCCTGCGGCGACAATAGCGGCGTCGACGTGAAGCTCGTCGCGATCCTCGAACCTCAACCCTGTCAGCACGCCTCCCGTTTGGACAAAGCTCGAAACCCTCCTGCCGAAAAGCGTCGACACCTGCCCGCGCCCGACCATCCAGGCGGTCAGCTGGCGGCAAAATCCGGCCGCATCGCCGAGGGCATCATCCGGAGTATAAACGGCGCCGGCAATCTCTCCCTGATACGCGGCAAGCGCCGGTTCGATGTTTTCCGCCTCCACCCGCTTCAGCAGGCGTTGTTCGAAGCCAAGGGCATTCTTGCGCACGACACTGGAATGGGCGGCAGCAAAACTCTGCGGGTCGGCGTAGAGATGCAGCTTTCCGGCGACACGGTAATCGAATTCGACATCGGTTTCCTTAAGCAGGATCGCGAGTTCGTAACGGGATTGCTCGGCGAGGCGCAGGATGTCCTGCGTATTGTTCCACCAACGCCTGAACGGGGTATTGGCAATAAATTTCAGCCCCCAACGCAGAAAGTCCCGGTCGAGTTGCCAGTGGATGCGGAAGGCCGGATCGCGCCCCATCGCAATGGCTGGCAGATGCTTCAGCAGGGCTGGCGATGCCATAGCGTCACCATAGGCCCAGGACAGCTGCGCGGCGTTGCCGGCACTCGCCCCCGTGCCCGGCTCGCCCGCCGCATCGACAAGTGTCACATCATGCCCCGCCCGGGCGAGAAGATAGGCCGACGACACGCCGACCACGCCGGCGCCGATCACCGCAACGCGCCCCATCTCAGGCCTCGTCGCCGACGATGGCCGTCAGCTCGACTTCAACAGGAACCCCACGTGGCAGGGATGCAACGCCGACCGCGATGCGGGCATGCGTCCATCGATCCGGGAAAAGCTCTCGGAGCAGTTCCGAAGCGCCATCGACGACCGCGCCGTGGCGCTCGAAAGCAGCATCTGCCGCGACATAGCCCGCCAGCCGTACGAAGCCCTGGATCTTGTGGAAGCCCCCCGCAGCTCCCTCCAACTGGGCAAGCGCATTGAGGAGCGCCCAACGCGCACATTCTCGCCCCTCTTCGATGGAGACTGATGCTCCGAGGTGTCCCGTCTGCAGCACCACGCCATCCTTCAACGGCACTTGACCGGAAATGGTGATGATATTGCCGGTCCGCACAGCTCCGGAAAATGCACCCGGCGGCGAGGATGCTTCCGGCAGAGCAAGCTCGAGCTGTACCAGCCGTTCGCGCACGCGATTGCTTCCAGCCGACGAAGCATTGCGTGCCTTGCGGGCTGCCGCTTCGGCGCTGCGGTCGACGAAGGCCCTCATGACATTCCTATCGAGTTCAGTCAGCCGGTATTCCGGGTGCCATTGGATACCCAGGCAAAAGCCGTCTGTTTCTCCTTCGAATGCCTCGATGATGCCGTCCGGCGCCCTTGCAGCGACACGGAATCGTCCGTGGCCGGCCAAAGCATGCCGATGCAGGCTGTTGACGCGCGCCGACCTCTTCCCGACCCAGTTGGCGAGCACGCTGCCCTGCTCGACGATGATCTCGTGCGCCAGCACGTCGGGGACATCTTGCGGGATGTGGGATACGGCGGCGGCCGGCAGCTCGGTTTGAAATTTGCCTCCAAGGCATTCACCGATCAGTTGCATGCCATGGCAGATGCCGAGAAGCGGCTTGCCGGTTTTCAAGGCTTGCTCGACCAGCTGAATTTCGAACTGCCTGCGCGCCCCTGTCACCTCCGTCCCCGGCCGCGCACCGGTAAGGAGGATTCCATCGGCGAGTGCCAAGGCCGGTGCCAGGTTCCGGGTATTGTAAGGCAGGATCAACGGAATTCCCCCTGCCTCGGCTATGGCGTCCGCATAGTTGGCGCGTACCACATACTCCTTCTCGGTCGGAGCATCAGGCGCTTCGCTGAGGTCGGGCGTCATGAGGATCACCGGCCAACGAGGTTCATCCGATTGCGTTGCATGCCGACGTGCGTCGCCGGTGGCAACGGTCGTTTCAATGGTCATGGTCTTGGCCTTGTGATGACGAGTTAGCGGGTGGCCGGAAGGGCTAGCCGGCGCGAGAGGACCGAGAAAGGCCAGGCTATCGCGAAATAGCAGAGGCCGACGGCAATGTAGATTTGCAAGGGCAGGAAATACTCGGTCGCCATTGACCGCCCGGTGAGGACCAGTTCGTTGACGGTAATCAGCGAAGCGAGCGAAGAATCCTTGAGCAGCGAGACGAAGGTGATGATCATGGGCGCCAGAATGACACGCGCGACCTGCGGCAGGATGATCAGGACGAAGCTCTGGGCCGGGGTGAAGCCCGCGGCTAACGCTGCCTCGCTCTGCCCGGCAGGTATAGCCTTCAGGCCGGCGCGGAAAAGCTCTGCGACCTGGGCCGCGAAACACAACGCCAGGCCCGCAATCGCCGCGCCGAAAGCATCAAAGACGATCCCGATACCCGGCAAGCCGAAATAAAGCAGAAACAAAACCGCCAGCAGCGGCACGCCACGCACGATCGTCACATAAAGGGCCGCAAAATACCTTAGCGCCGCGAAACTGGATTTCTGGCAGAGCGAAAGCAGCAAGCCAAAAACGAATGCCAGGGCAAAGGCACAAACGGAAAGCAGGGCCGTATTCACCATCGCCCGCAGGAGGAGAGGCAGCCATTCGGCACCATAATCGCCATAGGGCGCTAGGAAAGCGCTCATCCTTTCAATCTCCCATAACGTCTTTCGAGGAACCGCGTGACCTGCATCAATGGCAAGCTCAGCAACAGGTAGAGTGCCGCCGCCGTCGCGTAGATCATTGTTGTCTGGAAGGACGACGTCACCATTGAGCGGGCAAAGAACATGATTTCCGGCGCCGCGATGGCCGAGACGACGGATGTATCCTTGAGAAGCTGCACCGCGTAGTTCCCGAGCCCTGGAAGCGCTATCCGCATGGCCTGCGGCGTCAGGATCTCAAAGATGGTCTGGAGCGGGGTCAGCCCTGCGGCAAGCGCCGCCTCCGCCTGCCCGCCAGGCAGCGCGGCGAAACCGGCGCGAAAGATTGCACAGGTGATCGCCGCTCCGATGAGCCCGAGGCCCAGGACGGCCGCCGTGATCGACGTCAATTTCACGCCGATGCTGGCAAGCCCGAAGTAGAGGATGAACAGATGCGTCAAGGCCGGCACATTGCAGAGAATCTCGCAGCAGACATCGATCACCAGATCGATGAATTTGATCCCGGCAAATTGCCTGAGCAGGGCGAGAAGGAACCCGAAGGCGGCTGCGAGCGCCAGCGAGGCGATCGTGACGAAAACGGTTATGCCGAGGCCGGCGACGAGCCCCTGGACGACCGAGAAAAATATGGAAAATCCGGTCATGACGCGCCTAGTGCCGGATCTTGTTGAGAAACGCTTGCGTTCGCGCTTCGCGGGGAGCGGTTATGACCTGGCGTGCCGGCCCGGCTTCGACGATGGTGCCGCCGTCAAGAAACAGGACGCGATCGGCAATGTCGCGCGCGAACGCGATCTCGTGCGTGACGATCAGCATCGTGCGCCCTTCGGCCGCCAGCTCCTCCATCACTTTCAGAACTTCCTGGACCAGTTCGGGATCGAGTGCGGATGTCGGCTCGTCGAACAGCATGAGCTTTGGCTTCTGGGCAAGCGCCCGCGCGATCGCGACACGTTGCTGCTGGCCACCGGACAGTTCGAGCGGTGAGGCGTCGGCGCGGTGCGTCATATGGACTTTGGCCAACATCTCCAACGCCAGTTCGCGGGCCTCGGCAGCAGGCAGGCCGCGCACCTTGCGCGCAGCGATCGCCACGTTTTCCGTCACCGACAGATGCGGCCAGAGATTGAAGAGCTGGAAGACCATGCCCATCTCGGCGCGTTGCGGTGCAAGTTGCCGGTCGCTCATGACATGGCCGTTGCGCGCACCGATGCGCTCGCCATCGAGGCGGATCTCGCCGGCACTGGGCTTTTCCAGAAAATTCATGCAGCGCAGACAGGTGGATTTCCCGGAGCCGGACGGACCGATCAGGGCAATCTTCTCACCTGGCGCGACATCGAAATCGATGCCTTTGAGAACTTCGATAGGACCATAGCTCTTGCGCAGGCCTGCAACGCTGAGAAGCGCATTCATCGCCGTTTCCTTATGCGACTATATCTACAGCGCCGCGCGTCTTTTCAGACGCCCCAAGGACGCTGTAGCACCTTGAATTGCTGCATAATTTTCTCCTGAAATCGATTCTGATTTAAGGAATTATGCAGTAGGCGAAGAGGGTGGACGAAAGCTGCCGTGCAGCTTCCGTCTGCACGGCCGTTCAGCCGCCAGCTGCGCAAGACGGCAGCTTGTAATCTGCCGGGCGATCGACGCCGGCTCGGAAGTTTTGGCCCACCGGCTTGAACCAGACATCCGACGACAATCCGTAGCGGGCGCCGATTTCCTTCATCTCGCAAGTCTTCCACATGTCAGCGATGATGACGTCCATCTTCTGGCGCAGATCGTCGTTCTTCTGATTGAGGCCAAAGACCACCTGGCCGAGACCGGTCAGCAGCGGGAAATCCGGACTGTTATCGGTGAAGGCAAGGAAGTGCATATTCCAATCAGGGTTCTGCTTGATGGCATAGGAGACCACCGGCGGATCGCCGATGACAGCGTCGATGCGCCCGGCAATAAGATCGCGCACGGCCGCGTCGGACGTGTCGTAGAGCGAGAGCTGAAGATCTTTGATGCTCTTCAATTCCGGAATGAACGAAAAGCCGGTGATCGTGCCGATCTTCTTGCCTTCCAGATCGGAAAGCTTGTCCCAACTCGTCTTCGTCGATTGCATGATGCCATTTTTGAAGTAGTGGATCGGCTCGGACAAACTCATGATCTTCGTACGCTTTTCGGTCCAGCCCATGGTGCCGAGCATGGCGTCGACGCGGCCTGACTGAACGGAGGCGATCGTACCCGACCATTCCATGAGCGCCGGCTCAATCTTGAGGCCGAGCTTGTCGGCAATGCGCTGCATGATTTCACCGTCGTAGCCTATCAGCTTCCCGTCCTGCCAGCCGGAGCCGGGCATGTCGCCGGTGAAGGCAACCGTCAGCTTGCCCTGCTCGGCAAGTTCGAAAGCATTGGCGATAGATAAAAGGGACATGAAGCTGCCTGCCAGCAGAGCGCACGTCACCATCCTTCTCGAAAGAGAAAGTGCCATTGTTCTGTGATCCTTGATTTGTTGGTTCCCCGGTCCGGTGGTTTCTGCTCCCCGGATGTCGCGTTCGACGAGAAGAAACTTGACACCGAAGACCGCGCCTGAATTTTATAAATCAGACATTTTCTTTGAAAAAAGGACATGGCTGCGCCCATGATCACATCCGAGCAACCTCCTGAAGCATCCGCCGGCGAGCCAGACTATGTGCGCTGGCTCGACGATCTTTGGGCCGAGCGGCTTCTGGTCGCACGCGACCGAAAGGCCGATCTCTCCGTCGGCATTCTCCTCTGGCCGACCTTCCCGATGATGTCGCTGACGGGTATCGTCGAGCCTCTCAGGCATGCGGCGGACTTCGCCGACAATTCCCGTCCATTACATTGTCGCTGGTCGATCATGGGGGCTCCGGGCCATGCAGCGGTCGCCAGCTGCGGCATCCGGGTTCACGCCGATGCGCCCTACATCAACCCGACCGACTTCGACTACGTCGTGGTTATCGGTGGCCTCCTGCCACATCTGCGCGCTGCACCTAGCAAGCATCGCGACTATCTCAGGGTGGCGGCATCGGCAGGTGTCCCGGTAATTGGTGTTTGCACGGGCGCCTTCGTCTTGGCGCAGGAAGGACTGCTTGCCGGACGCAAGGCGTGCGTTCATCCGTTTCATGCGGAGGATTTCCGTATTGCCTTTCCGCGTCTAGCCTTCTCCACGCGCGATGATTTCCTGATCGAAAACGGTCGCATTACCGTGCCTGGCGGCGTATCGATCCTGTCGCTGATGACTGAACTCATCCGCACGCATTGCGGACCGGATCGGGCGGCCAAGGCCGTGCACCAGCTTTCGCTCACGGAGCAGAAGCACATGAGCGTCTTCGATCACGGCCGCGCCACAACATTTCGCCGCACAGAAGATTCGCGCATACAGCGAGCCGTCGTTCTCATCGAGAGTCGGAAAGGCCGCGACGTCTCACCGGAACAGGTGGCCTCTCTGGTCGGCCTGTCGCCACGCCAGTTCGCGCGTCTCTTCCAGGACAATATCGGCATGACCCCGAAGCGCTTTATCGTCGAGACGAGATTGCGCTATGGCCGTTTTCTGATCGACAATAGCACACTGCCCATGACGGCGATCGCCTTTGAAATCGGATTCTCCGACTCCGCCCATTTCGCGACCGCTTTTCGCAAGAAGTATGGCAAGCCTCCCAGGAGTTTCCGCTGATCTTTGTCGGGTCACCACGGCAGGATCGAAAACCGACTTCGACACTATTGCGATTTAATCGGATACGATTTATATAGGTCTCATCGTTAGAAAGCCCGGACAGGATGGACCGATGCCGACATCTAAAGCAGCTAAGGGGCCGGATATGCCCGCGCCCGCCTCCCCGCCGGCGGGCAAGGACGGCAGGAAACTTTCGAATTTCCTGTGCTTCGCGGTCTATTCGGCAAATCTCGCCTTCGGCCGCGCCTATAAGCCAATCCTGGACGAGCTTGGCCTGACCTATACCCAATATATCGCTATGGTGGCCCTCTCCGAAGAGGACGACCAGACCGTCGGCGTGTTGGGGGAAAAGATGTTCCTCGAATCCAACACGTTGACGCCCATCCTCAAGAAACTGGAGTCGAATGGTTTTATCACCCGTCACCGCGATCCCGCCGATGAACGGCAGGTGCGGGTCAGCCTGACGCCGGCAGGACGCCAACTGGTTGAAACCGATCCCGGCAACGCGCTGCTTGGCGCCATCGGCCTCGGCGACGACTTTCCGGTCGTGCAGCAATCGGTGACGACGCTGCGCGACAACCTTCTGCGGTCAATGCAGGGCGAACCGGGGAAATCGTGATCGCGGCATCAGTCGCCTGATCTCGCCTGGGGTCTACTGCCGCAGCGGCCGGAACGCAGCCCTAAGCTCGGCAGTGAAAGCCATCGGCTGTTCCCAGGCGGCGAAGTGACCGCCCTTCGGCAGCCGGTTGTAGTGGATGAGCTTCGGATAGGCCTTCTCCGCCCAGCTCTGCGGCGCCTGGTAGATCTCATCGGGAAAAGCACTGACCGCCACCGGGATCTTGATGCCCCTGGGGTCGAAGAACCCGCCCGACGGATGGTGCGCGTTGTCCCAATAGAGGCGTGCCGAGGAGATTGCGGTGTTCGTCAGCCAGTAGAGCGTGACGTTGTCGAGGATATCGTCCTTGGTCAGCCCCTCGGGCTCTCCGTCGAAAACGCGGGCGATCATCCGGTAACTGCGGATGTCGTGATCGAGCATCCACGACGCAAGCCCGACCGGCGAGTCGACGATGCCGTAGAGCGTCTGCGGCCGGTTGTTCATCTCAATGGCATAGCCCAGCCCATTCTTGTAGAAATCGTCGAGCTGATCGAAGGCGCGCCTTTCGTCCGGCGACAGGTCGGCTGGCGGCATGCCGCCGGCGGCAAGAGCCTTGGCGATGTCAGCCGGAACCGTGGCCGCCATGTTCGTGTGGATGCCGAGCAATCCCGGCGGCTCCTGCACCGCCATCAATTCGGTGACCGCGTTGCCCCAGTCGCCACCCTGCGCCACGAACTTCGTGTAGCCGAGACGTTGCATCAGCGTCACCCAAGCGTGCGCGATGCGCGGCGGGTTCCAGTTCCCCGACCCCGTCGGTTTCCCGGAAAAGCCGTAGCCCGGCAAAGACGGGATCACCACGTCAAATGCGTCCTCTTCGCTCCCGCCATGCGCCGTGGGATCCGCGAGCGGTTCGATGATCTTCAGCTGCTCGATGATCGAGCCAGGCCATCCATGTGTGACGATCAACGGCAGCGCATTTTTATGCTGGGAGCGCACGTGAATGAAGTGGATATCCAGCCCGTCGATCTCGGTGATGAATTGCGGCAAGGCATTGAGCCGCGCCTCCATCTTGCGCCAGTCGTAATCCGTCGCCCAATGCTTCGCGAGTTTCTGGATCGTTGCGAGCTGCACGCCCTGGGTATCGTCCGCGACGGTCTCCCTGTCAGGCCAACGGGTGGCCACGACGCGCCGGCGCAGATCGTCAAGCTGATCCTCGGGAAAATTGACGCTGAAGGGGATAAGCCCATCACCATTCGCCTGCGCGATGCGCGTCCCTGCAAGCATGGTCATGGCTCCGGCGGCGGCCGTGGCCGCAAGCAGCTCGCGCCGCGTGGGCGTTGATAGGGATGTGGGTGGCATGACGCTCTCCTCTCCGTTTGATCTGTTCGGAAACGGACGAAGATCGACTGACCGACCTCGTTCGCAGCAGCAGGTCATTCGCGTCTGTCCGGGGACTATGCGCCCGGGCAATACAGGGGTCAACTTACCCTGTCAGGCTGTACCTCGACTGTCTCGATGGACGACTGGTCATTGCAAAGAGCCGTGGCTGCGGGCAGCATCGGCGCGAGATTGATGAGGAGAGGAGAATGCATGCCCGACATCGCGATGGGCGTCTTGAGCCGGAACGGAACCGTTCTTCTGGCCAGGCGCAGTTCGGAGCGCAAGGAGCACCCGGATCGCTGGAGCCTCCCGGGCGGCCATATCGAAGAGGGTGAAGACGCCGAGACGGCAATGTGCCGGGAATTGATGGAAGAAATAGGCGTGACGCCGGAGCTCTGGCAGTTTGCAGGACGGTTCGGATCGGGAGGCCCGCCCGAAGCATCCGTCACGTTCCATGTCTATCACGTAGATAAATGGCGCGGCCGGCCGCGACTTATCGGTGATGAACACACCGAGCTCAGATGGTTCACCGCCGCCGCGATAGAAAAAGAAGCCGAATTGGCCTTGCCTCAGCTCACTGAGATGCTGGCAAACCTGGCCATGCGAGAACCAGGCACACCCGCTTAGGTCTCTTGGCGGTCACGACGTCTCGCCGGCTGAACGGGTCTTCAGCGCGCATGATGCTGGACGTCGCCAAGCGCACCAGCCTCCATCATCTCGGCCGCCCTCGCATAACCGCCGCCCATCCCGTCGAGGAAATGCAGGTGCGAATCCGGCCTGTCCGATGGCACGAGACAAGTCATCAGCGCATGCGACTGGCGGTGCAGTCCGAAGTTGATCTCGCCGCGCGCCCTTGCCGGAACGAGGATCGCTTCGACCCTGTCGATCTGTTGCGGCGTGCAGTCCAGCGTCAGGCGCAAACCGTCGTCGAACTTGCGGAAATCCGAATTGGCAGCGACCTCCGACCAGCCTTTCGCATCGACCTGCTTCCCACTTTCTCCTGACAAAGGAACACCGCCGGGAAGCGGATGAGACTGGCGCGGCGCGGCATCGAAAACCGCAAGCACACGTTTCGCCAGCCCCGCAAAGACCTCGGGACCGATATGGTCACTTGGCTCGACCAGCAGCGACAGGATCTCGCCACGTTGGCTTGGGAACGGGGTCCAGTCACAGCTGAGGCCAGTCAGATCAGGCTTCGTCGCGTAGCGGCCCGGCTTGACCAGATACCGGCCGCTCTTGATCTGCTGCTCCGCCCATTTGAGCCCTCCCCCTGCAAACATCGCATAGGTCGCGTTTTCCGAAGCCGCATAGCGGGCAATTCTGACGTCGCGCCCACTATTGCGGATTTCACGCACGGTGAGCAGCCCGATCCGAAGGGTAAGATCGAGATCGCTTCTTGCAAAGCTCGCGACCTGCCGCAACGCCGAGGTCGCGGCCATGATGCCGTGCGGCGGCAAGGCGAATGCCGCCCCATCCCCACGAAACACGAAGGGGAAATCGAACGAACCCCAGGCATTGCCGAGCGCCGCGATAACAGATGCGCCGGCATAGTTGACGTCTTCATAGCGCCCCGACCGGATCGCCGCGGTCGAGCTGACGACGTCGGTGATGCCGATCAGCCAGTCATCGGGTAACGGCTCATAGACATCAGGATCGAGCACGAGCGAAAACTCGTCATAGGCCTGGTGCGGTTGGGCGTGGCTATTGATCATGGCGTATTCTCCAGATCGGCAAGATTTCCGGTGCCTGCTACCTCAGGAAGGGGTCTGCCGGCGATCGGCAGGCCCTCCGCATCAAATCCTCTGGCGGTGAGGTCTACCCTTCCGCGGTCAGACAAGCTTGGTCTCGACGTCGATATTGCCGTGTGTCGCCTTGGAATAAGGGCAGATGCCATGGGCTGCCTCGATCAGCTCCTGCGCGACGTCGCGATCGATGCCGGGCAGGCTGACATTGAGGCGCGCCCTGAGGAAGAAGGAACCGTTATCGACGTTAAGATCGATCTCCGCATCGACCTCGGGACCGGCCGGCAGCGTGATCTTCCGCTGCGAGGCGGCGAACTCGATGGCGCCGATATAGCAGGCCGACCAAGCGATGCCGAACAGGTTTTCGGCAACTGGATGCGGTTGCGGCAGCTTGATGTCGATCGTGCCGTCGCTGCTGCGTGCAGAGCCGTTGCGGCCGCCGGAGATGTGGGTTTTGCCGGTAAAGAGAAGCTTCTCGGTCATGGTGATATCCCTTCGGTTTTATTACGCATCCGATTAAATCGGATGCGCTCTAATACGCCGCACCAAAACCGATGTCAACAACATTCCGATTTAATCGGATACGATTTGTTTCTCCGCCAAACTCATCACATCAAGGCAATCCTCGACGGCAGCTGCGCGAGCAGACCTACCCGCTGAGCAAAGTCACGTCTTGCCCGGGAAGAGAGCCCCCTATAGGTTCTGCCGGCAAGCGCGAGGTGGCGCCCGTGAAAAGCCCGCAGAGATGACATGTCCTCCATAACAGCAGACAATGCGGGACAGTATGGGGACAGCCGGAAGCTCGCCGCGCGGGCTCGGCTGCACAGCCAATACACCATCGCCGAGACGGCCTGGTTTCCATGGGTTGCGGCGCGGTTGTCCCTGAAGCCAGGCGCTCGTGTCCTCGACGTCGGCTGCGGGCCGGCCTGGTTCTGGGCAGCAACGGCAGGTCTGCTGCCGGAGAATCTTGACCTGACGCTCGCCGACCTTTCACAAGGCATGGTCGACGAGGCGGTGGCGCGTTGCAGCGCCCTGCCATTCGGCTCCGTCCGGGGTTGCCAAGCCGACGCAGCCGCACTCCCCTTCGAAGATGGCGTGTTCGATGCCGTGGTCGCGATGCATATGCTCTATCACCTGCCCAACCCGGCCGCCGGCATCGCGGACATGTCAAGAGTGCTGAAACCAGGCGGCTTACTCGCGGTCACAACCAACGGCGCCGGCAATATGCGCGAGATCTACGAGCTAACGACCATATTCGGCAGTGCCCCATCCGATCCGGCTGCCGACGCCTTCGGATATGACGCTGCCGAACGATTGATGCGGTCGCAATTTGGAAACGTGAGCATGTCGCAGCATCCGGCAAGCCTGCGGATCACTGAGCCCGAGGATGTATTCCTGGCGCTCACCTCCTATCCACCCGGCGATGGCGCCGGCGAACTGCAGCTCACCAAGTTCCGTCAAGCCATTGCCGATGCGTTCAGGCAGTGCAACGGCGTGCTTGAGGTCCGCAAGGAAACTGCGCTGTTCTTGAGCAGGAAGACGGCCTGATCCGATCACTGCATCTGCTGCGACGTTACGAGCGCGGCCGGCCGTCGTCGAACAGCGTGGCGAGCCACTGGTAGTATCGCGGCTGCTGCTCTCGCAGCTGGCTGCGCGAATAAGGCGGCCGATCGATGTCACCGAACAGGTAGACGCTGGCCGTGACCGCGAAGAACTCGTGACCATTGCTCATCATGTAGGAATCGCCCGGCCAGACCCGCCGGCCGATATCGAAGAATTGCTTGACATCGGGATTGTCGAATCCGCCCGGAAGCATCCGGTCGTGATAGGCATGCAGAAGTTCATGCAGGATGATCGGCTTGTCGGGCGCAAGACTTTTGACGCGCAGGTCGATGCCGGTCTTGCTGCTGTAATGGCCGGGCCCGGCTTTTGCGGCGGCTGGGTTGGCCCAGATCCTGATCGTGCGCATGAAGGTGAGAACATCGGGTTTAAGATCGATATGCTCGACAATGTCGAGCTGCCGCTTGACGGCCGCGACCATCTCCCGGTCGGGCTCCGCGCCCTTGGCGTTGGTGAGATCGACCTGCCATCCATGATAGTTGAAAACCAGCGGATCGGCTGACGCCGCCCCCGCTGCCGAGATCATGATGGCGATGGCGGCGCAAAGCGCCAGAATTCTCGAAATCGGTCTCACGGCCCCTCCTCAACATGTCCGACGCGGACTGTTGCACAGGCACCCTGAAGGCACAATCGCGTCATCACGGCGTTGATGTCGCGCGCATAAAGTCGGGAAAATGCCGATGTCGCCGAGCGGCGCTCAGACCTTCTCTTTCTTCCTGATTTTTTCCTTCGGTTCCACCGGCGCATCGGGCGTCGGGGCCAGAAGTTTGCGCAGCGATCCGATCTTGTCCTTCACCAGCGGCCGGAAGCGCGTCGCGCGATAGGGCATGTCGGCAGCACCATAACCCTCCGGCCCGTCGTCATTGCCGCGATTGATTTCCGCAAGCTTCACCCCGATGAAGGTGCCGTCGATATAATGGGTATATTCGCCCACCCAGCGGATCGTATAGATCTCGCCTTTGCGGATGAGCTGGTCGATGCTGACATGCTTGAAGGTATCGTTGATGCAGACGACCTTCTGGCCGACGTGGAAATCATAGCTCATGGATCAAACTCTCGAAACGGCAATCCGCCTGGCCGATCTATAGCGTGCCCTGCGGCGGGGATGAACCATTTTCTGCCAGCCGGCCCAATTGCGGCCGCAACATCAGCATCCGCCGCATGGTTCAGGAGGACATGCATCAGTCGCAATAGGCCTTGCCGCTTTTGCGGGAGCGAAGATCGAAGTGGAAGTGGTTCCAGTGCTCCGGGTTGCTGCCGGGCCCCAGCACAGTGTTGAAATAGCGGCAGCTGTCGCTGCGCACCGCCTTCAGCAGCCGCCCCTCGCGCAGCGAGAACAGGCCCTTCTTGCGCACGTCGATCTCGTGGCCGTTCTTCAGCACGAACTTGCCGACGTCGATGGCGTTGCCGCGGGCGTGTTCCGACATCGGATTGTATTTCTGCCGGCTGTTGTTCATGCGCCGGCAGGAGTAGCCGCCGAGCGGCTGGATCGTCTTGATGCCGGACCAGTAACGGTAGCGGGCGGACGGTGCCAGTTCGTTCTTGACCCATTTGGCGAAGGCGAGCGTCACTTGGCAGTTCAGCGTTACAGCCGGGCGGACGCCGATATTGCCGGAAAGCCCCTTCAGCGACACCGGATAAGGCACCTGGCAGGACGGGCCGTTCGAAATCGGCGGCTTGTCGTCGAAGAGCACGCCCATGCGCTTCAGCTCGCGCCGGCAGGCAAGCTCGGAGGATGGCATGACGCTGGGATCGACGGGTGTCGCCGGCTCGCTCATCATCGGATTGTTCGGCCGCAGCATCGCGACCTCTTCGCTCTCGTCCTCTTCGGGAACACGGGTCGGCGCCACCACCGGGCTGCCGTCGTTCCAGGCGGGCGCCCGGCTCATCTGCGTCTGCGCAGCCGGCTGCGGCATTGGTTGCTGCGCGGGCTGGCGCATGGGTTGGTTGAGCTGCGTCGGATTGTCGGTGCCAATGCCGTCGACAACAGGCTCGGTGGCATTGCCCTCGGCGATCTGCTGCTGTTGTTCCTGCGCCAGCCCGACGACCGGCTCGGCTCCGAGCTCATCATCCATGTTGACGCCGCCGGATGGGATCGCAAGATCCTGCGTGCCGCCCCAGTTCTGGTTCTGCTGCGCCAGCGCCTCGTCGCTGTCGATCATCGGCAGCTTGCGCCCCGGTGCGGTTTGCGGCGGAGCGGCTCGTGCAGCGTGGCCGGTACCGGCAAGGTTCGGCGTGTCAAGGTAATCGACGGAGCCCTGGCTATTGCCAACGGGCGCGCTGGAAATCGGATAGGAGGCCTGACTTTCCACAGGTGCCATTCGGACCGAGGGCGCCATGCGCGCCGCTGGCGCCCGCGCGGGCGAGATCGAGCTGACCCTGGTGCCGTTGTCGACATTGGCCGGCGGCACCAGTCCGTCGCTGATCGAACAGGTGGTCAGCGCCGCCGAGAGGATAACGGGCAAAAGGGTTCGCCGAGGAAAGGAAACAAACGCCATACTCTTATCGCTTCCGCAGGCTGGCTGGGCAGTGACCGAAAAAACTCACTCTAATTTTAATTAAAAACGGTGAATGAAAACTTACCGGCACAATCTGAACGCGACGGAAATGAAAAAGGCCGGTTTCCCGGCCCTTGATCTCTCCGTTTCCTCACGCAGCCCGTGTGTATCGGGTGACTGCTGACTGCTCCCCGCGCAGGCGGAAATTCGCAAGCAGCGTCTTCAGCTGGGTGCTCTCGTCTGCGAGCGTGCGGCTCGCCGCCGTCGTCTCCTCGACCATCGCGGCATTCTGCTGGGTCATCTGGTCCATATGGTTGACGGAACCGTTGATCTCGTTCAGCCCGGTCGACTGCTCGCGTGCCGCAGTGGCGATCGAGGCGACGTGGTCGTTGACCTGATTGACCAGCGCCTCGATTTCCAGCAGCGCTTCGCCCGTCGAGCGCACCAGCGCCACACCGCCCTCGACTTCCGTCGCCGATCGGCTGATCAGTTCCTTGATCTCCTTGGCCGCATTGGCCGAACGCTGGGCGAGTTCGCGTACCTCTTGCGCAACGACCGCAAAGCCGCGGCCCGCTTCGCCGGCGCGTGCGGCCTCGACGCCCGCATTCAGCGCCAGAAGATTCGTCTGGAAGGCGATCTCGTCGATGACCGAGATGATCTGACCAATGCGGTTGGAGGAATCCTCGATCCGGCCCATCGCCGTCACCGCATTGCGGACGATCTCGCCGGATTTTCCGGCACTTGCCTTGGTCTCGGCCACCATCTCGCGCGCCTCGTTCGCCCGTTCGGATGCCGTCTTGACCGTCGCGGTGATCTCGTCGAGCGCTGCCGCCGTCTCTTCGAGTGCGGCCGCCTGCTGCTCCGTGCGCTTCGACAGGTTGCCGGTCGCCTCGCTGATGTCGGAAGCGCTTTCGTTGACGACATGGCTCGATTCGGCGATCGCATGGATCACGCCGTTCAGTGCATCGACAGCGGCGTTGAAATCGCCCCTCAGCTTGGCGTAATCCTCGCCGATATCGCCGATCGCAACCGTCAGGTCACCGCCCGCAAGCTTCTCCAGGCCGACGCCGAGCGCCTGCATCGCTAGAGTTTGCCGCTCGGACGCCGAACGCAGACTTGCCTCGTTGCCGCGACGCTCTTCCTCGATCTGCCGCTGCCTATCGTCTTCCCGCCCGCGCAGCGCGCTACGCTCATCGACGGAGTCGCGCAGCACCAGCAGCACCTTGGCCATCTGGCCGATCTCATCGCGACGGTCACTGCCGGCGATCTCCACCGATGCTTCTTCGGCGGCAATCGCGTTCATCGCTGCCTTCAGCCGGGCGATCGGCGCCGTGACGCTGCGCACGATGGCATAGGCGATCGCGATCGTGGCGGCGGCGCCAAGCAGGCAGAGCACTGCGGCCCACATCGCGTTCTGGCGATAGAGCGCGGCAAGATCATCCGCATAGACACCGGTGCCGACGATCCAGCCCCAGGGCTCGAAACCGGCGACATAGGAATACTTCAGCACTGGCTGGTCGGCGCCCGGCTTCGGCCAAAGATAATCGACGAAGCCCTTGCCGTCCTTCTTCACCTTGTTGACGAACTCAACGAACAGGAACTTGCCCGTCGGATCCTTCATCTGGGAGATATCGGTGCCGTTCAGCTGCGGCTTGATCGGATGCATCACCATGGTGGGACGCATGTCGTTGATCCAGAAATAACCGTCGGCGCCGTAGCGCATCGCGCCGATCACGTCCTTGGCGGCCGCCTGCGCCTGTTCGCGGGTCATCGTGCCCGCCTGTTCCATCTTGTAATATTTGTCGAAGATGCCGAGCGCCGTCGCATCCATTTGCGCCAGCCCCGCCTTCCGCTCCGCTTCCAGCTCGGAATAGGAATAGTTCAGAAAGAAGACCATCGTCGCCGCAAGCACGGCAAGCGTGAATCCGACGAGGCAGTAGAGACGGGTGGAAATCTTGACGTTGCGCATGAGGTTCCCGGCGATTCTTGTATTTGAGATCGATCGCATTCTGAATTGCCGGAATTACTGGAGCGTAAAGCTTAATTAGAAGGCCATTAAATAACGTAAGGTCAGGTGACAGCCGTAAAATTCAACCATTTGAAATCGAATGAAATTTCAATCGGCAAAGGCGGCAACATTTTTCCCGCCGGCTGCCTCTAGCACCCGGCATTGCTGTCTTTTACAGCCCACGGCCTTTGCACTAGGGTGCTCTCCAGTGAATCGCCGGCCCGACGCCGCACCCAGATGGAGAAAACTTGATGACCGATGCCGCCAAGCCGAGAGGCGAACTGACGCTGCGCACACTTGCGATGCCCGGTGATGCCAATCCGGCTGGCGATATCTTCGGCGGCTGGGTCATGGCGCAGATGGACCTTGCCTCCGGCATCCGCGCCACTGAGCGCGCCAGGGGCCGTGTCGTCACTGCCGCCGTCAAGGAGATGGCTTTCGAGCTGCCGGTCAAGATCGGCGATACGCTGTCGGTCTATACCGATATCGAGCGCGTCGGCCGCACCTCGATCACGCTCTGCGTCGAAGCCTGGGCGAACCGCGCCCGTTATGCCAAAATGGAAAAAGTGACGGCCGGCACCTTCATCATGGTGGCGCTCGACGAAGAGGGCAAGCCCAAGCAAGTCCCCGAGGAGTGACAGGCCGGGGATCGACAACATGGAAACGGTCAGCTCGCCGGAGGTCTTCCTTCACATCAAGGTGGTGATGGGCATGGTCATCAGCCTTTCGCTCGCCAGGGTGCTGACCGGCGTTGCCGGCATCGTCCAGCATCCAGCCAAGGCCAAGGTCTACCCCATCCATCTCGGCTGGGCGCTGTCGATGTTCCTGTTCATCATCCATATCTGGTGGTGGGAATATCGCTTGCAGGCCGTGCCGGCCATCGGCTTCGGCATCTATCTCTTCCTGATCTGCTTCTGCAGCCTGTTCTTCCTGCTCTGCGCCCTGCTCTTTCCTGCCTCGCTCGACGAATATGGCGGCTACGAAGAATATTTCATTTCCCGGCGCAAATGGTTCTTCGGCATCCTCGGCCTGACCTACGCCGTCGATATTCTCGATACGGCGATCAAAGGTCATGAACGCATCCTCTCGCTCGGCTGAGAATATCCCGCGCGCAACATTGTCTACATCATCCTCTGCACCATCGCCGCCTGGACTCCCAACCGCCGCTTCCACGCCACCTTCGTCATCGCCAACCTGATCTACCAGATAAGCTTCATCTTCCGCCTCTATGATGTTCTAGGGTGAGACGTGGTCCCGCGAAGCGCGGGGCAATCGATCCAGTGAATCGATTGCAAGGTCGAACGCCCAGAGCCCAAGCGAAGGGCCGGGCAGCCGCAAACTCCATATCCCCACAGCCGTCACAAACATCACTGGCCGGCATCCGTCACCCGACGCATCGCACTTGCCCATCGAAGCCAGACAGCCGCATAGTAAGCAGCACATGCACACGCCCCCAGTATCGCGATGTGATGCAAAAAGAACGCGATCGTGGAATCCTGGAAGTCCCAGAAATCGATCGACGGCCGGGCCATGAGCCGGTCTCCGATTCCCATGACGAATATGCTGTGAATGCCGTATGCCGCAATTGCGCCCGCAACGGCACGAAGGCATCCGGTCCGGATCGCGTTTGGCGGCCCAACCCGTAAGAGCTTCCCAGTGACCACCATGATCATCGACCAGTGAAGGCCAAGATGGACGGCTGCGAGGATGAACGCCCAATAGGCCGCGAGGATGTGAATTTCGCGCGCCGTCGGCCCACCGCTCAAGGGAAGGAAAGCAAATACCGTGCGGGAAATCAGCACGCTGGTCACCAGCAATGCTGATATCGCCAAGGCGATTGAGATATTCGAAGCGATTGTCAGAAAACTCGGCCTGCCGCGCACCGCCTTTGGAAGGCGCGCCCACCATCGCCTGTTGAAGACGTTGTGCGAGACGAGAAGGACGAACATGCCAGTGCCGATCAGCTCATGCGAGGTGTTATCGAGCCACCAGTAGGCGAGCGCGGCCAGAAGCAGCCCGGCGGCGGTGAAGTCAAGCACGAGGCGCATCACGAAAAAAGGACTCACGATGTGACGCCCTCGCCGGGGATTCGATCCGGCCTAGTCAATGACGGCTCCGTTAAATTCCTTGAGAGCGTCGAGGGTGTAGAGGAAGTCTTCGTCGGCCCTGGACGAATGACAGGACTGGCACCGCGCCGTGTTCTCGGCCATGTTGACTGTGCCGTCCGGCTTGAACCATTGGAACTGCCAGTCGCCAGTGCGACGGTCTTCGGCATAATCGCCGCCCCAGCCGCGGCCCTTTTCCATGACGAAGGTGCGATAGACTTCCCCATCGCGGTAATCGACCAGCACGAAGTGCGTACCGTCGGGAACAGGTTGCCCGTTCTTCACCGCCTGGATGGCTTCATTCGTCGTCATGATATGCTCGGTCACGTTGCCGCGCCTGACGGTCGTGTAGTGAACGAGGCCAGCCAATTCTGGCAGCGTCGTCCGGTTCGGCTCGGCGTCGACCTTCCACCCGACCAGAACCGCGACGCCGGCCATGGCAAAGAGGATGGAAATGCGCTTGATGAGATGACGCATGGATGTCTTTTCCTGGTTTTGTGCGGAAGATTCGGGCGACCGGCTTCGGCAAAAGCGGAAGGCCCCTCGTCTCATTCACGTCCGAACACGTCTTTCGCGACGGCAACGGCCGAGACCGCATTCGGCCAGCCGGCGTAGAAGGCAAGGTGGGTGATCGTCTCGATCAGCTCGTCCTCGGTCACACCGTTCTGGCGGGCCATGGCAAGATGGGATCTGAGCTGGTCGGGCCGGTTCATAGCGATCAGCGCGGCAACAGTGACCAGGCTGCGATCCCGCTTCGACAGCTGCGGGCACTCCCATATGTCGCCATAGAGGACGTCGTCGGTCAGTTCAGCCAGCTTCGGCGCGGTCGCGCCCATCAGCTGCTGGGCGCGTGAGCGCCGGGACTCGTCGTCCCCTTCTGCCGGTGTCTGAGCACTGACGACGCCCGGCAGAACGGCCAGCATCATGCCTGCCGACAGCATCAGGTTTCCCAACAGTTGTTTCATGGTCTTCACCTCATGATTTCCGGGATCAGTCGAGCTTCTTCTCGCGGAGGAACGTCGAGACCAGATCGGCGATCTCTACGTTGTTCAAGTCGGAGAACGCGAAGTGGGTGTTGCCGCGGATGCCAATTTCGGGAAGGTGCACGACGGTGACATCGCCGCCATGCCTGTTCACCGTGTCGCGCCACAGACGCGCCATTGCCAGGCGCACGCGCCAGCTGTCCTGTGCCGGCATCGTCGTCGGCTGGTCGGGAATGTTGTCGCCGTAGTAGATGATAATCGGGATCTTCGTCAGCTTGATGAAGTCGTCCATCGGCACCGGCACGCCCTTCAGCGTGTCGAAGGCACTCGGCATATCGGCTGGGACCTCGCCTGCCGGGAATACGAAGCTGCTGCCGGGTTCGAAGGCAACGATGGCTTTAACCCTGTCGCTCTTGATGGCCGTTAGCCAGCCCGGTCCGCCGCCCTGCGAGTGAGTGAAAAGAATGCCGGGACCGATTTTCTCGAACAGCTTTGCCACCGCATTCGACACAACGTCCATGTCGAACGGCCCGGTGTTCGGCGTCATCGCGCGAAAATACTGGTTCAGCGCTTCCGGATCACGGGAGAATTGCACGCCGTCGAAATAGTTCGGCCAGATGCCGACACGGAACTGGTTGAACCAGAGCTGCTCGTCTGGCGTCGGCTTCACTGTTGTCTCGGCCATGCTCCGTCCCGCCTCGCCCCGGCGCGGCTGGTCGACGAGATAGGTGGAGAAACCTCGACGCGGGAAGATGTTCTGGAAGCCTTCGCGGCCGTCGGGCGTCGTCTCCCAGGTCTTGGAGAATTGTCCGGCACCGTGCCACATCACGATCGGATACTGACGCGGGTTTGCCGGCACCTGATAGAAGACAAAGGCATGATCGCCGTGATAGGTCTGCCCCGAGGGATCGAGAGGTTTCAGCGGGTCGAAAGTTCCGGGCGCCGTCGTGCTGGTTCCCCCGACGGCAAAGCTGCCCTGCTCCTGGATGACCAATGGCTCCGGCTTTGCCGCATCGGCAGCTGTCGCCAATGGCGCGGCAAGCTGCGCTGAGGCAAGCAGCAATGCGGCCAGGGTGTTGGACAATCCATTTCGCATGTAGGCTTCTCGCTTCGTTTCAGATGGCGAGAAGGTAACGGCATCGGACCGAAAGGATTAGACGCCTCGGACAGCTAGGGTCTATTAGGCGGACTAATTAATCACGAGCTGTTGATAAGCCGTGATGGAATAAAATCGGCATTACTTTCCTCTATAGCGGAGCGCATCGACGAACAGGGTGAAGGCGGGAGATGCATGCCGCCTGTTCGGATAGTAGAGATGGTATCCAGGGAAGGGTTGGCACCAGTCCTCCAGAACCCGAATCAGCCGCCCGTCTTCAATGTAGGACTGAACCTGGTCCTCGGGCATGTAGGCCAGTCCCAACCCGTCCAGCACGGCGCCGATCCGCATGGCGATGTTATTGAACACCGTTTGGCCCTCGACACGGACGCGCAGTTCACGTCCGTCCTTCTCGAACTCCCAGGGATATATCGTCCCGTGCGTCGGCAGCCGCATATTGATGCAGTTGTGAGCCGTCAGATCTTGCGGGACATCAGGGCGCGGATGGTGGTCGAAATAGGAGGGCGCGCCAACGACTGCCATGCATACCTCGGGGCCGATCCGAACCGCGATCATGTCCTTCGCCAAATGCTCGCCGAGCCGGATGCCGGCGTCGTAACGCTCCGCGACGATGTCGGTCAGGCCGTAGTCGACGATCACCTCGACATTGATATCGGGATTATCAGGAAGAAATCGCGCCAATGCCGGGGCGAGAACGGAAATCGCAGGATGCTCGCCTGCCGTGATGCGAATGGTGCCAGCCGGCCGCTCGCGCATTTCGCTCAAGGCGGCGATCTCGAATTGGATTTCCTCAAATCTCGGTCCAACCCGTTCCAGCAGACGTTCCCCTGCCTGCGTCGGCGACACGCTTCTGGTCGTGCGGGTCAAGAGGCGAAGCCCCAGCTTCTCTTCGAGACCGCGCACCGTCTGACTCAACGCCGATTGCGACACGCCGAGCTTGGCGGCGGCCCTGGTGAAGCTCCGTTCCCTGGCGACGGTGAGAAAGGCGACGAGTTCGTTGAAATTGTTGTCCTGGGGCATTCATTAGTCCGCCTTATAGGTCCATGCGCATTACAGCATCTAATCGAAAGCTGACACGAGGACTAAGTTCACGTCAACTCAACTGCGAGACCTGGGGCAGCCGCTGCGTCCGATGACGCTTCTTCGCCTTCACCTCGCAAAACAAGCGCGGATACGACCATGAAAATACGCAATATCGGCGATCTCCAAGTCTCGGCACTCGGTCTCGGCTGCATGAGCATGAGCGTCGCCTACGGCCCGCCCGCCGACGAAGGCGACATGATCAGATTGATGCGCACCGCCCATGAGCAGGGCGTGACCTTCTTCGACACGGCCGAAGCCTATGGCCCTTTTGCCAATGAAGAGCTTGTCGGCAAGGCGCTCGCACCGATCCGCGACCAGGTGGTCATCGCCACCAAATTTGGCTTCGATATCGATCAGCAAACCGGTGAACGCCGCGGCGGCACGAACAGCCGCCCCGATCATGTCAAGGCGGTTGCCGATGCCTCGCTGCGCCGACTGAAGACGGATCGCATCGACCTGTTCTACCAGCACCGCGTCGATCCCGACGTGCCGATCGAAGACGTGGCGGGCGCCGTCAAGGACCTGATCGCGGCCGGCAAGGTCAAACATTTCGGCCTTTCCGAAGCCGGCGTTCAAACGATCCGCCGCGCCCATGCCGTTCAGAAAGTGACTGGCGTCCAGAGCGAATATTCGCTCTTCTGGCGCGGCCCCGAAGCGGAACTGCTGCCCGTCCTTCAGGAACTCGGCATCGGTTTCGTGCCCTTCAGCCCGCTCGGCGCAGGCTTTTTGACCGGCAAGATCGACGAGAACACCAAGTTCGATGCGAGCGATTTCCGCAACATCGTGCCACGCTTTTCACCTGAGGCGCGCAAGGCCAATTTTGCGCTCGTCGACCTGATCAGGCGGATCGGCGATCGCAAGGGCGCAACACCCGCACAGATCGCCCTCTCCTGGCTGCTGGCCCAAAAGCCATGGATCGTTCCGATCCCGGGAACAACGAAGCAGCATCGGCTGGAAGAGAATCTCGGGGCGGTAGACGTCGACCTGCTCGCCGACGACCTCGCCGAGATCGACACAGCCCTCTCCGGCATCGAAGTCCAAGGCGAGCGGCTTCCCGAGGCAGCACTGAAGATGACCGGCCGATAAGGCTTGTCGCCGACGCCGCCCGCCCTTTCGCTTGGGCTCAGGGCGTTCGGCCTCTGCGATCGATTCACTGGATCGATCGCTCACGCTTTGCGAGATCGGGCCTACCCCCGCAGAAACTGCGATCCCTTGTCGAACCCCAGTCCCGGAAAGATCTTCCCCGTCAAATCATCGGCAGACACATCGAACTGCCGGTACAGCATCGCCGCGGCGAGCTCGCGCACGTCGGCGGTCGGCATCAGGTCGCGGTCGTCGAGCAGCTGGCCGTCGCCGATGCCCGGCCAACGGCCGAGGATGCGGCCGCCGTTGATGGCGCCGCCGGCAAGCAGCGCGCAGCCGCCGGTGCCGTGGTCGGTGCCGGCTGAGCCGTTCTGGCGCACGGTGCGGCCGAACTCCGTCATGGCAAGCACCACCGTCTTTGCCCAGATCTCAGGCCCGAGCGTGGTCTTCAACGTATTGATCGCCTGCGAAAGGTCCTGCACCGGCCGCTTGAACTGGCCGGCCTGGCCGATATGCGTGTCCCAGCCGCTGATCGAGAAGCTGGCGATGCGGTAATCGCCCTTCAGCATGTTGCCGGCGAGCGCCGCCACATCGGCGATCTTGGCGCCGCGCTGCCCCTCCGGCTCGACCATCATCGAGGCGCTGTCGGCCCGCGTCGCCTCGGCAAGCGCTTCGGCGAACGGCGGATCGCCGGCATAGAGCCGCGCCAGGAACTGCATCTCGTCGCGCGCCGGCGCCAGATTGGAATCCGACGCCCAGACATCGACATTGTTGGGTCCGGAGAGGATCAGCTCCGTCGAAGTGTTGATGTCGATCGCCTTGCGCGCATCCGAGCGCGGAATGACGGCGAGCGCCCGGTTCAGCCAGCCGGTCTTTTCCTCGGCGACATGCTCGCCACCGGATTCCAGCATGTCCTGCCCGTCGAAATGGCTGCGCTGGTCGCGGTAGGGCGTCGACACCGCATGCACGAAGGCGAGCTCCCGGCTCTTCCACAGAGGCATCAGCTCGGCCGCCGCTGGATTGAGGCCAAAATGGCCATCGAGATCGAGAAGCCCGGTATCGGGCGTCAGCGCCAGTGTCGGCCTGAGCGCCGCAAAGCCGGCATCGCCATAGGGCTGCACAAGATCCAGCCCGTCCATCGCGCCGCGCAGCACGATGGTGACGAAACGGTTATCACCCGGCATCGCCGCGAAAGTGACCGGCGTGAAGATGGGGGCGGCTGCAAGACAGCAGGCAGAGGTCAGAAAGCCGCGGCGGGACAGCGAGATCCGGTTCATGGGCAGCGTCATGGGCGGGGCCTCCTAAGCAGGTTCCGGAAAAGTGTCCAACGGTTTTCCGGCCAGAACCTGCGACAAAACCAAAAAGCTAAGCAGACGAAGCGTTGGCTTGCCAACGAAAGTCTGCTTAGCGGCGATTGAATTCGGGCGATGCCAGCACCAGCGTCAGCCCGCTGATCTTGTTCGGCGCCTGCGATACCACGCGGATCGTCTCATCGCGGGCGGCATCGGCAAGCGTCGACTTCAGGAATTCACGCGGATCCTGGTCGCGACCGAACTGGGCCGCGGCCCGCCTTGCCCAGGCCAGCCGCTCGGCGAGCTGGCTGCCGGTGATACAGGCGGAGAAGCCTTCCTCGAAACCGGCCGGGCTCGGCGGCAGCCAGGTCGGCTGCCCCATGCGCTTGAGTGCCCCCTGCCCCAGCGCCCGCGCCGTCTGGAAGGCTTTGAGGCGCTTCTCCCTCGCCTCGCCGGCAGGATCCGTCGGCACTGGCGATCCTGCCATGCCAGGCGTGTTCGCCGCCATGTCGCCCTCGTCCGTGCCCTGCTGGTTCGCCGCCAGGAAGCTGCCGACGACGCCGTTGACCGGCCCCGCATTCAGCGCCCTCAGGCCGGTGACGATATAGTCGAAGGGCTGGCGCGCCTTGGCGCCCTCGTCGCGCCAGGCGGCGGGATGGTCGAGCATGGCGGTGTAGACGGCAGTCAGATCGCCATCCGTTTTCTGCCAGGTTTCGGCCATATCGGACACCATCCCCTCGTCAGGCTGGTCGGAGACGAAATGCACCGCGAGCTTGCGGCTGATATGCGCCGCCGTCTTCGGATGGAGCGCGAGATCGTCGAGCATGTCGAGATAATCGTCGCGCGAGCGCCTGCGCCCGCCATAACTGACGCCGAGGACCTCATGTGTCCCGGGCTCCGAAATATTCGGCCGGAACGCGATGTCCATCTCCTTGCGGTCGATAGTGAGCCCCGTCAGCACCATGGCCGCCGCGGTCACATCCGCCTGGCTATAGCCGCTGCCGGCGCCGAGCGTATGCAGCTCCAGCAGCTCGCGGCCGAGATTTTCGTTCAGCCCCTTGTTGCGTTTCATGCCGCCGGCCGAATCCGGCCCGAGCGAATCCGCCTGGTCGAGATAGATCAGCATGGCCGGATGGGCGGTGGCATTGCGCAGCAGATCGCCGAACCTGCCTGATATGAACGGCCGGATCGCCTCGGCCTCGTAGAGCGGCACGATGAGGCGCATCGGCAGGCTCTTGTTGGCGCTGGTGGAGAAATGATTGGTCCAGAAGGTCGCCAGCCGCTCGTAGAAGCCGTACGGCGACAACACCGCCTGCATCAGCCGCAGGTTCACATCATGTTGAAACTGCTGCTGCGCCTGGCGCTGCACCCCTTTGCGCATCTCGCGCTGCGTCGTATCGTCGGTCACCGTCTTGGCGTCTTGCCGGATCTGCTTGAGCTGCTCCTGCAGGCTGAGGATCGCCCGGTGGCGCATGTCGGGACCGCCAAGGGGAAAGTCCGGCATCGCCGCCTCCCCCTTGCGCAGCTGGCCGATGAGCTCGTCCTTGCTGCTGGGCGGCGCCTCGCCCGGCCGGAAGCCATAGCCGAACCGGATCGCCGCCATGGTTGGGAAAGACAGGCTCATGGCCGTTCACCTCATGATCACCGCTAAAGCAATTCCAACAAAAGTGCGTCGCGGTTTTGTGTCCGGAATTGCGTCGAACAAAAGTCAGAGCACTTCCGTGCCCGGAAATGCTTGAGGTGACAGGCTGCCAGCCGATTGCGACGCCAATCTGTAGGAAATGTGGCGATATCTAGACATGGACGATTTGTAATCTGTTGAAAAGGCTAAAGTTTATGCACGGAAGATGAAGGATGCGCCAATTGCGATTAGGGCGAAGCCGATCGCATGGTTCCAGGTCAGGTTCTCGCCGAGCCAGAAAATCGAGAAGCCGGAAAAGACGATCAGCGTGATCACCTCCTGCATCGTCTTCAACTGAGCCGTCGTATAGACCGCCGATCCGATGCGGTTCGCCGGCACCGCCAGGCAATATTCAAAGAAGGCAATGCCCCAGCTGACGATGATGGCGAGGAAGATCGCGCTGCTCTTGTGCTTCAGATGCCCGTACCAGGCAAAGGTCATGAAGATGTTGGAGGCAAACAGCATGACGACGGGCCAGACGGCGGCGGGAGAAAAGGACATGGAGAAACTCGGGGGCTGTGGAGGAAAAACCGATCCGGCAGGGAGATGCCGGCAGCCCTTACCTAGCATGCCGCCGCGCGGCGGCAAGTCCCGGAACGCCCGAGGACGGTTGCCATATCGTCACGCCACCGAGACGACCCGGATGGCCCGAGAATCGCGGCGGCTCGCCTTCCAGCATGACCGTGCTGCGACCGGCCAGCTTGGCCGGCTAAAGCGCGAGTCGGAAAAGCAGACGGCGGCCGAGCGTAAAATCGCGTGGGAACAGAGCATACGAGCCTGATGGAGTGCAAAACACTGTATTAAACACCGGGATATTCGTACTTATCGTCGGAACGATTCAAAGCGTCGGATCTACAGGGGCACATGGATAATACAGCTGCGGCGCAGGAACCCATCACGTTAGCGTCGAGCCACTTCTGGCGGCGCTTCGCGGCCTTTGCCGTCGACGTTATCATCTTTCAAGCTGCTATCCTCATAACAGTCCACTACATCTCAACGGTGTTCTCGCTGGACTTCCGTTTCCCCCGTTGGACCTCCATGGAGTGCACAGAGAAGGTGCCCGATCAGCTTGCAAAAAGAGTTGACACAGGTTGGCCGTTGAAGCCGAACGAATTTCGCACCAACCAGATCTGCGAAGTGCGCCAACTTGGTTTCGGAAAGCAGAGATATCTCCAGGTAGCGGTTCAGATCGAACCGTGGGACTACGTGACGCCAGCTCAAGTGCTGACCATGCCTGTAGACGCAGACAACAATCCGGTAACCAAAACCTTACCAGCCTATGCCGGTTTGATATCCGGCATAGGCAACATTGGGCTGATCGTGCTGGCTTTCGCCTGCTTTTCTGCAAATGGCCGTCGCACATTCGGAAAGGCGGTTTTCTTCCTGAGAGTGCAATCGATCGATAGGAAAGATCTCAACCTCGGCTCCGCCCTTAAACGCGAAATTCTGAAATTCGGCCCGAATTTGCTTTTCAGTGCTACCATTTTCGCAAGCTCGCTGTTTCCGATCTATCCGACGCAAGACTTCGACGCATTGCTTGCCATGTTCCACGACGGATACATACCTTCCGACAAGGGTACGACTGGGTTGTACGTCATCTGGACAATAGCGGCCATGGTCTGGTGGCTCTTCCCGTTCATCGTCTGGCGGGGACAGGCATTTTATGATCGAGTCTGCGCCTGCGACGTGGTGAGCGCCTAACGGGCGGCTGCGATCAGATATCAGCCCGCAAGGAAAGGCCGGCGACAAGGGCCGCCGGCCTTCGTAACCGCAGGCAGCGCTAGATTCGCATCGCGCCATGCGGTTCCTCGGCCTCCTCCGTGCCGAAGCGGACATCCTTCTTCTCGTAGCCGAAGCCGGCAAGGGCCGCGACGATGAGCGCCACCACGGCCGCGACGATCAAGAGCGCATAGGCATAGTCGCCGTCCCAGCGGGCGGCCAGCCCCGCCTGCAGCGTCGCATTGCCTGACGCCAGCAGATTGCCGAGCTGGTAGGCGAAGCCGGGAAAGGTGCCGCGCACCTCGTCTGGGGACAGTTCGTTCAGATGCACCGGCACGATACCCCAGGCTCCCTGGACGAAGAACTGCATCAGGAAAGCGCCGATGGCGAGCAGTACCGGCCCCGGTGCATAGGCCCAGAGCGGTGCGACGGGTACCGCAATCAGTGCGGCGATGACGATGGCCTTCTTCCGGCCGATCCGCTGCGACAGCGCGCCAAAGAACAGCCCACCGCAGATCGCCCCGATATTGTAGACGATGGCGATGGCGCCAACCGTATAGCTTGAATAGTTGCGCTGGGTTTCGAGGAAGGTCGGGTAGATGTCCTGAGTGCCGTGGCTGAAGAAGTTGAACGCCGTCATCAGGAGCACCGCCCAGATGAACAGCGGAATGTTTTCGCGCAAAACCGTCAGGAACGGCCGGCGCCCCTCGGCCTGCCGCTTCAGGAAGGCCGGGCTCTCCTCGACATTGCGCCTGATGTAGAGCACCAACAGCGCCGGCACCGCGCCGACAAAAAACATGCCACGCCAGCCGATGACCGGGAAGAGCAGGAAGAACACGATCGAGGCGATCAGATAGCCCGAGGGATACCCGGCCTGCAGGATGCCCGAGACGATGCCGCGGCTCTGCTCCGGCACCGTCTCCATAACAAGCGAGGCGCCGACGCCCCATTCACCGCCCATGGCGATGCCGTAGAGTGCCCTGAGCACAAGGAACATGGTGAGCCCTGTGGAGAAGCCGGTGAGGAATTCGAACAGCGAATAAAGCAGCACGTCGGCCATCAGCGTGATGCGCCGCCCGTAACGGTCGGCCGCCAGCCCGAAGATCAGCGCGCCGAGCGCCCGCATGGCAAGTGTCAGGAAGATCGCCACCGAGACGGCGGGAACGTCGGTGTGGAATTCCTCGGCGATATATTTGAGAACGAAGACGAGAATGAAGAAATCGAAAGCGTCGAGCGTCCAGCCGAGATAGCTGGCGATGACGGTGTTGCGCTGCTGCGGCGTCAGCCGGCGCAGGCTTTCCAAAGCGGACATCTGATATTCCTCCGTCCGAAAGCGGCGGCGAGGCGGGCAATTCCGGATGCCGTCGGAAGGGGTGCCCGAAACGGGCGGGTGATGCTGTTACGGCTGCGTTTGCAGTCCGAGACAGCGGGCAATAACGTCAGCAATGCTGCCCCTGTTCCATCACGAATGCCGTGATCGGGTGGCGTCCCACGCGGCTCCTTGTCGCAGGCATACGACCGTCCAGCGCCCTCTGGCGTTGGCGCAACGGGCTGCCACGAATCTCTTCTCCCCAGTGGGGAGAAGGTGCCGGCAGGCGGATGAGGGGGTGAGCGGTAACCGCGAATGCACTGAGCGCAAGCGAAGGGCAATCAATTAACCGAGAGAAAGCGACGAAAAATCAATAGCGTAGTGCCGTTCCGCCCCCTCATCCGACCCTTCGGGCCACCTTCCCCCCGCTGGGGAGAAGAGGGAGCAAGCAGCACGCCTCCCGCTCTAAAAGGGGCGGCGCTACCCATCAACCGCAGCCGGTTCACCGGCGCTAACCGCCGCCCGGCACCCTGCCCCGACACGCCCACGCCACCGATGCGAACGACCGCGGCCCATTCGGCTCCCCAGCCTCGTAAGCGGCCCTGACCGCGGCATCGACCGCCTTTCGCTTCGCCGGGTCCAGCCCCGCGACATATTTGCCGAGCGGTCCTTCGCCGGCGGCGATCGGATCCCAGTAATCCTCGAAGGAAAGATATTCCATCCGGATCAGCAGCGAGGTCTCCTCGACATCGGCCAGGCCCTGCGCGATGAAGCTCTCCTGCATTTCCCCCGGCCGCATCATCGGCTGGAAACAATATTTGCGGCGCAGGGGCAGAGCGTTTTCGTCGAGCATCGCCACCGTATCCCACATCATCCGCATGCCGGACATGCCACCATAATGGTCCCAGACGGCGGCGGCGACCACGCCGCCCGGGCGCACCACACGGCGCATCTCGGATATCGCCTTTCCCGCCTCTGGCACGAAATGCAGCACGAGCAGCGACATCGCTCTGTCGAAGCGATTATCTTCGAACGGCAGTGCACAGGCATCGGCCTGCCGGATCGTGATCCGCGGATCGGTGTTCCGCCGCGTTGCGGCCTCGACGAAAACCGGCGAATAGTCGATGGCGACGATCTCCTGCAGACCCGGCGTTTCCGCCAGCGTGAACGCCAGGCTGCCGGTGCCGCAGCCGACATCGAGCACGCGATCGCCATCCGCGAGACCGGCGAAATCGACCAGCATCGGCGCCAGCTTCCTGCTCCAGCGCCCCATCAGCCGTTCATAACCATCGGCACTTTCGACATTGAAACTCGACGGCATTGAAGTCTCCCCTTCAAGGACGATGGTCTGCCGACGGACAATAGGATTCCCCAGCAACCCTCGCAAGCGGAACAGCCTTCTCACCCGACCTTCGCGTCCGACCAGTAGCGCTTCGGTGCGCGCCCGAACACACGCTTGAACGCGTTTCCGAAGGCGCTTTCGGAGGAATATCCGAGTGCCGCGGCAAGGCCGGCGACCGAGACATCCTCCCGGCGCAGGGCTTCGCGGGCGCGATGCATGCGCCAGCGCGTGACATAGTCGAGGGGTGCAACGCCGACCAGTTCCTTGAAACGTTGTGCAAAGGCGGAGCGCGACATGCCGATCCGGGTCGCCAGCGCCTCGACCGTCCAGCGATGGCCGGGGCTGTTGTGGATCAGGCTGATCGCCGCGCCGATCTGCGGATTTGTCAGCGCGCCGATCCATCCTGTTTCGGCAGCACCCTCCCGGCCCACATAGGCCCGCAGCGCCTGCACGAGCAGGATGTCGCCCATGCGCCGCGTCATCAGCGTCGAGCCCATCTGCCCGGCCTCGAGTTCGTCGTCGAGGGTTGCGAGCGTAGTGCTGAGGAGCGCGGCGGCGCGGTCGCTGGCCGGGATATGAATGAACGGCGGCAGCGCGTCGAGCAGCAGCCGGGCGTTGCCGCCGCCGATGACGAAGCTGCCGCCGATCAGCGCGGTCTCGCCACCGCCGTGCCGGGCGATGTTGGAATGCTCCCAGTCGAAGAAGGCGATCCCGTCCTCCGGCTCCCTATCGAGATCGTTGGCGATCACATAGGCGGGCGCATTGGCAAGCAGGAAGGTGTCGCCCGCGACAAGCGAAAATGGCGGCTCACCCGGCAGAACGATCGAGCACGCGCCGCGCAGGACCGCAACGAACTTGAGCGCGGGCTTGGCCGGAAAACGAAACGCCCATTGCCCGCCGACCTCGAAACGTGTGCAGCGCGCACTCTCTATATCGAGCAGCGAAAAGACATCGGACAAGGGATCGATCATGGGTTCTGGACGATCTCGACGAAATCATGGAGCAACTAGCATAGATTCTCCAAGCAGCATCTGCAATCCTCAAAAGCACAAAGGAGAACGAAGATGCCTGATATCAAGGACAAGGTTATTGCAATCACGGGCGCCAGCAGCGGCATCGGCGAAGCCACGGCGCTGCTGCTGGCCGAGCGCGGCGCAAAGCTCGTGCTTGGAGCCCGCCGCGCCGACCGGCTGCAGGCCCTGGCGCGACGCATCGCCGAAAGAGGCGGCGAGGCCGTCTGCCTCGCCATGGACGTAAAAAAGCGCGAGGACCTCACAGCTCTCGTGGCGCTTGCCTGCAACAGCTATGGTAGGATCGACGTGATGATCAACAATGCCGGCATCGGGCCGATCTCCCTTCTTGATGAACTGCGGGTCGAGGATTGGGAGGAGATGATCGACGTCAACATCAAGGGGCCGCTCTATGGCATCGCCGCAGCCTTGCCGGTGTTCCGCCGGCAGGGTTCCGGCCACTTCGTCAACACGCTCTCGACCGCCGGCCTCATCGTCAAGCCGACCATGGCCGTCTATGCCGGCACGAAGAACGCCATGCGCACCATCGCCGAAGGCCTGCGGCTGGAGGCCGGCCCGCATCTGCGCGTCACCAACATCTCGCCGGGATTTATAAGAACCGATTTCACCGGCTCCATGACCAGCCCAGAGATCAAGGCCGAGATGGCAAAGCGCATGGACGAGATGGCAATTTCACCCGATGCCATCGCCCGCGCCATAGCCTTCGCCATCGAGCAACCCGCCGATGTCGATATCAGCGACATCGTTGTTAGGCCGACCGCTCAGGCGTGAGGTATCGTTGGCAGCGACGGCTCCCGTCGATCTTGAACAGCAGGACAATCGCCATGCGGCGTGGAACGGTCGATCTGCCAGTCCAGCGCGCTTCAATTCTGCGATGTAGAGTTCGGACATGCCTTTGCTCTCCGTCATGCCCGGGCTTGACCCGAGCATCCACGCGGCACCCGTGAGCGGCCATGGCGTTGATCCGCGGCTTAAGTGTATAGCTCAAGGATGACGGAGAGTGTGGCCAAGGCCATCATCACCTGTCGGTGACACCGGTCAGATCACCGGTGTCACAGCGAACTCACCCAGCAGCCTTATCGAGCACACTCCAGTCAAAACCGCGTGCCCAGTCGGCGTAGCTGTGCCAGCCGACATCGGGGAAGTCGCGGCGCAGGGCGGCGATATCGGCGTCGTAGCCGGTACGGTCGAACCATTCGAACATCAGCGCCGTATCCTCGCTCTGCTGCCGTATCGCCGCGATCGGCAATTCCCGGTAAGTGATTGGGCGGCCGAGCACCTCGGACAGGATCTTCGCCTGCTGCGCGCCGGACAATTCGTCGCCGGCAATATCGAAACGCTTGCCGAACACCTGCTCGCGCCTCTCGGCCAAGGTCGCGACGAAAGCGCCGATGTCATCGATGGTGACCTGTTGCAGCACGCGGGCGGGCGGCAGCGCTGCGGCATAGACGCCTTGGCGCAGCCCGTCGATCGCCCACGGCGCCACGGTGTTCTCCATGAAGGCGACGGGCGCGCTGATCGTGTAAGGGATGCCGAGGCCTGCAATGTGCTTCTCGACGAGATACTTGCTGTCGAAATGCGGAATGCCGGTCTTCTTGTGCGCATCGGCGACGGAGGAATAGATCAGGTGGCTGATGCCGGCGGCCTTTGCCGCATCGGCGGCGGCAATGCCCTGACGGGTTTCCGCGTCCGTTCCGGCCTCGTAGCTGTTGCCCATCAGGAATATGGTGTCGACGCCCTCTGCGGCCTTCACCACGGATGCCCCGTCATCGAGATTGCCGGCGACGACCTCGACCCCTGCAGCAGCCAGCCGCTTTGCGCCATCGCTCTCCGGCCGGCGGCTGATTGCCTTGACGCGGTGGCCTCGCGCGATCAGTGCACGCACGACCGCGCCGCCTTGCTGGCCGGTGGCGCCTGTGACCAGTACGCTTCGTGTATTGCTCATCTGTCTTCTCCTTGTTGTGACTGATGCAGCAGAGGTAAGGCCTGTCGTATTGAACCATAATGGCCTATAATTGGAAAACATCGTACCATCCCAGGATACAATGCTCGATCTCAACGATATCATGATTTTCGCCCGCGTCGTCGAATCGGGCAGCTTCACCGCCGCCGCTCGCTTGCTCGGCATGCCGAAGACGACGGTCAGCCGCCGTATCGCCGCACTCGAGCGCGAACTCGGCATCCGGCTTCTGCAGCGCACGACCCGCAGCCTCAACCTGACGGCTTCAGGGCGTCTCTACTACGAAGAAAGCAGCCAGGCGCTGCGCACGATCGAGGGCGCCAACCAGCGGCTTGCCGAAGCGCGTTCGGAGCCTGCTGGCACGATCCGTATATCGGCGCCGGTCGGCTTCGGTGGCCACTTCCTCCAGGATGCGATCTTCGAATTTCTTTCGACCTACCCGAAGACGAGCGTCGAGCTGCGCCTGACCGACGACAGGCTGAACCTCGTCGAAAGCGGTATAGACCTCGCCTTCCGCACCGGCGTCCTCGAAGATTCTACCTTGGTGGCCCGCAAACTCGGTTCGATGCACCGCCTTCTCTGCGCAAACCCGGATTATCTCGCCCGCTGCGGCCCACCTGGTGTGCCTGAAGATCTCGCCCGCCACGACTGCGTCATCGCCGGCCAGGCCACACATGCGCAATGGTTGCTGGAAGGGCCGCACGGTCAGGAAACGGTCGCGGTTTCGGGCCGCTTCGCCGCCAACGAGATGCAGGCGGTGATGGCCGCCGCGATCGCCGGCCATGGCATCGCCCAATTGCCGCACCGATTCGCCGAAGCCTGCATCAAGGACGGGCGGCTGCGCCGCGTTCTCGACGGCTATACGACCCCGGCCGGCGGCTTGCATGTCGTCTATCCCAGCAGCCGACACCTGCCGCCTTTGGTCAAGGCATTCATCGAACTGGCCGTCAGACGGCTGAACGCCACGGGAATCGGCGGCGGCGATGATTTCGCGATCGTCTCGCGCTAGAACAGGATGTCGTCCGAAAACCGCTCACACTTTTCGGCATCATGCTCTAGGAAATCCGCCCGCTCTCGCGCCGTCACACCTCTTTCAGCACCACCTTGCTGTCGAGGCTTCCGATCAAGGTCGCGCTCGCCTGGTTGAGGCCCACGACCTCCACGGCGATGCCGTGCACCCTGAACCGTTGAACGCCCTTGTCGAGTGCGGCAACGGCGGTGATGTCCCAGAAATGTGCCTCGGACACGTCGATCAGCACAGACTTGCCGATCGCGTCCTGAACGTCGAAGGCTTCGACGAAGACGTCGGCGGAGGCAAAGAACACTTGGCCGGACACGCGATAGGTCAACCGCCCGGCAGCTTGGTCGGGCGCCACGTCAACGCGCAGCAGGCCGGCAACCTTGAAGGTGAAGAACACGCCGCTGAGCAGCACGCCGACCGTCACCCCGAGCGCCAGATTGGCGGTGAAGACGGTGACGACAACGGTTGCCACCATGACGGCGCTCGACATCCTGGGATGAACCACAACGGATCTAAGCGACGACCAGTCGAACGTATCGATCGACACCATGACCATGATCGCCACCAGCGCGGCGACGGGAACCTCGGAGACCCACGGCTTCAGGAGCACCATCAGGATCAGCAGGAACGCGCCGGCAAACAGCGTCGAGAGCCGGCCGCGGCCGCCATATTTCACGTTGCTCACCGTCTGGCCGATCATGCCGCAGCCGGCGATGCCGCCGAACAGGCTCGCGGCCGCGTTGGCAAGGCCGAGACCAGTGCATTCACGGTTCTTCGAGCTCGGCGTATCCGTAAGATCGTCGACGACGCTCGCCGTCATCATCGATTCCAGCAACCCGACCATGGCGATGGCAAATGCAGGTCCGGCGATGATCCGAAGCGTTTCAACCGTCAGCGGCACCGCCGGCCAGCCGAAAACAGGCAGCGAATCCGGCAGCTTGCCGAGGTCGGCGACGGTGAGAACGGGAAGTCCGAGCGCCATCGAAGCGACGGTCAGGATCAGGATGCAGATCAGCGGCGACGGGATCGCGGTGGTGATCCGCGGCGTCAGGTAAATGATGACAAGCCCGGCAATCAGCACGGCATATTCCATCCAGCCGGCACCGACAATATGCGGCATCTGCGCGGCAAAGATCAGAATAGCCAGCGCATTGACGAAGCCGGTGCGGACGGATTTCGACACGAAACGCATCAGCACGCCAAGCCGCAGCAGGCCGAAAGTGATCTGCAGCAGCCCCGCCAGCAGCCCGGCCGCAAAGAGATAGGGTAAGCCGTGGGCATGCACCAGCGGTGCCGCGACCAGCGCCACCGATCCGGCGGCGGCCGAGATCATCGCCGGGCGTCCGCCGGTAAAGGCGATGACGATACCGATCACGAAAGAGGCGAACAGCCCGACCTCCGGGTCCACTCCTGCCACGAAGGAGAAGGCGATCACCTCGGGGATCAGGGCGAAGGTCGCCACCGCTCCGGCAAGCATTTCGCGCATGGGATTGGCGGACCAATCACGACGGATGGAGGAAAGCAGCATTGGACGGATTCTCGCAAAGCATGGCCGGCCCCACTCTGTCGAGCGGTCGCGTGATGGCATGCAGGTTTTGCGTTGTCTGGCGGATCGGCGGCCAGAAGAGCCACCCGGGGTCTCACCGGGTCCGTGGTGAATGCGTGTTGTATAGACGAGATATTTATCGCAGCGCAACATTCAATTGCGCTGAAATGTGAAACGCAGAAGTCGACGGGCAGCCTCAGACACCCGAAGCGCGCGCTGCCTGCGCCTCTCTGGATTGCGGAACCCTCACTGCCAGAGGAAGTCCGGCCCGGTGCTCTGCGACGTCAGCTTGAGTGTCCCGTCCGGCTGAACGACATAGGTCTCGAACACACGGTAACCGAAATCGCCAAGAAAGGTATTCTTGACAACCGTTCCTGGACGATAGGGCAAATGGAGGACCTTTCCGCCATAGGTGAGGCTGCCCGGAAGCGGCTGCGGATCCCCTGCGCTGGCGCAGGCCGAGAGGGCGAAAAGAACGCCAATGAGCGCGTATTTCATCCGGACTATCTCCTCGGGCAGGCAGTAGCGGCCTGAACGACGTCGATCTCCTTCTTATCACAACGCAGCTTGCTGCTGTTCACAAAGCAGCCTTGCTGCTGTCGAAGTTTTTGCGTCGCTCCTCCGCCCGCGAGAGTGCGCTGGCGATCCTCTCATCGGTGAAGGGCTTGGAGATCACATCAAGCGCGCCTTCGATACCGTGACCGACATTCTCGGGACTACCGGTCACGAAGATGACGTCAACCCGATGTCGGTCGATCAACCGGCGCGCGAGCTGAGCGCCGCTCAGCCCGTCGGAGAGACTGAGATCGACGAGCGCGACGTCACTTCTTTGAGCGTGGGCGAGAGCCTGCTCCACCGTCGAAACCGGGCCGATGGTCTGGTGTCCAGCCTCTTGCGCAATGCGTTCGAGTTCCAGAGCGATAAAATTCTCGTCTTCAACAATCATGACTTTCATGAATAAGCCTCCTCATAGACGGGCTGTTAGGCGCACTACCGGTAGCGGGTACAACGCAACCGTCCCCGGAATGTTTCCACTTTGAGAAGAAAAATTTGGCGATCGGCGGTCAGCGCCGCGTTACCGGTTCTGCTATTGGTCCTTGTGGAGGAACCAGCCGATAGCGCGGTCGCTCCGGCATCGGGAAAGCGGCAATTGCCGCACGGAATGAATCCGGGTGATCGCTCCTTCGTCATCCGTATCGACATTCATGCAGGCGCAGTCATAGCCGTGACCGGCATTCGTGTAGACATATTCGCCGTTCGTCAGGTCGGGAATCTCATCCATTCCCTCAGCCGTGGGACCGCCTGTATTGTCCATGATGCTCCAGCCGCCATCGGCATCGTTCAGCGCCCAGGTCCGCGTGGCGGGATTGTCCAGCCAGCCGCAGCGCTGCTCGGCTTGCGCTGCGGCGGGCGTCAGACTGATCATCAGAACAAGCACATGCAATCTTCTCATCGGCGCCTCCGCGTCGCCGGCCACTATGCATGGGCCGTGAGCGGCAAGGCAACGGCTGTATGGCGGGCGACGCGAAGATTCGACGGCGCGGCACGACGGATCGGAGCTCCCCGGCCGCAATCCGCCGCGCTCACGGTTTCTCGTTTGCGCTCTCGGCCCGAAACGCCGCCTCTCCTGCATCTGACACTTCGACCCATTTCTTATCGGGCTCGGCGTCCGGCATATAGCTGTCGTGCCAGTTCCACCACTTGTAGGTCGGGGTCTGCGGATAGCCCTCGGGCGAATCCTCCCATACTTCCTGGCGGCCGAGCGGCGTGATGTCGAGGTAGTTCCAGGTGCCACCCATCTGCTCGTCGCCGCGGTTGTTGATGAAATAGGTGCGGAAGATGCGCTCGCCGTCGCGGTAGAACACGTTGGTGCCGTGCCACTCGTCGACGCCGAAGTCCTTGTCGAAGCTGTCGGTGATCGTGACCCACGGCATCGTCCAGCCCATCCGCGCCTTCAGCCGTGCAATATCGGCCTGCGGCGCGCGCGAGGCGAAGACCAGCGTCGTGTCGCGGGCGTTGAGATGGGCGACATGGGCGACCTGATCGGCTACCATCGAGCAGCCGCGGCAGGCATGTTCGGGCCAGCCGAACACGCCGGGCTCGTAGAAGGCGCGATAGAGGATGAGCTGGTGTCTGTTGTCGAACAGGTCGAGCAGGCTGACCTTGCCCTGAGGTCCCTCAAACGCATAGGCCTTCTCGACAGCCATCCACGGCATGCGTCGGCGCTCGGCGGCCAGCGCGTCGCGGGCGCGGGTCTCAGCCTTTTCCTTCACGAGCAGCTGCTCGCGCGCCGCCTCCCAAGCCTGCCGCGACACGACCGGTGGTTTATGCATGGCTTGTCCGCCTTTTCCATTCTCGGCTGAAACAGTCATGGCTTTCAATCTCCTCATTAGGGCGATTTCCCGGCTTGGAAGCCGGTTCATCGCGCATTGGTATGAGATAGTTTCGCATCGGAAATCGAACAGGGAGAGTAACAAGTGTGACCGTATTCCCTGGAGCCCCGGTCGCAGCCGTGGCGCGTGCGTGGTGTTGGCCGAGAGCGCGTCCATTAGCGCAATCTTGTTTACGAATGGGCCGCGTGCTAGAACGCGACACGGCGCATACGAACCCTGATCAAACCGAGATCGTGCCCGTGAATGTTTTTATCGCGACTGTTGCTGCGCTTATCATTGGCGTTATGCCCTCATGGGCAGGTCCTTTGCACGACGCGGCCAAGGACGGCGATATCGCCCGCGTCACACAGTTGCTGGACAAAGGCTCCGATCTTTCGGAGCTCGATGAAGCGGGCGAGCCGGCGCTGATTATCGCGTCATTGGCGGGCCATGCCGATGTCGTCGCTCTTTTGCTGGATCGCGGCGCCGACATCGAAGTTCGCAACAAGGGTGGGCTGACGGCACTGCATGCGGCAGCCTATGGAGGAAATCTGGAGGTGGTGAAACTGCTTGTCGCAGAGGGAGCTGATGTCAACGACAGGAAGAATTTCTATCAGATGTCGCCGCTGCACGGTGCCGCCGAGGAAGGACGTACCGAGATAGTGGCTTTTCTCTTGACCAATAATGCGGATGTCGAAGTGACGGAAAGAAACGGGTACACGCCTCTCACTCAAGCCGGGTGGCGGGCGCATTGGGATACGGCCAAATTACTCATGGCAGCCGGTGCTGTTTGCCAGAAAGCCGAGCTAGTGGGCGAACCGCTCTACAAGGAATGCACCAAACGGCAATAGCATTTCGCTTGAGTAACAGACCGCGTCCGGGAACGGAGCTTGTTATGTCCTATCATGTGCAAAAATGCGGCCATGTGCAAAAATACGGAAAGCGGATGGGCGTGGCTGTTGGCGCTGCGGTGATGCTGCTTTCCTTCCTTCAGCCCCCCTTCACTCAGGTTATGGCGGCGGAAGATCTCGTCAATACCGGCTATTTCGGCGATGTCGCGATCAAGGGCTATGACCCGGTCGCCTATTTCACTGAAAACCAGGCCATCGAAGGATCCGAGACATATTCCTACCACTGGCTTGGCGCGACCTGGTATTTCGCCAGCGCTAGAAATCGCGATCTCTTCAAGGGCGATCCGTCCAGATATGCGCCGCAATATGGCGGCTATTGCGCCGACGGTGTGTCTTTCGGGACAGTGACCACCAATATCGATCCCAAGGCCTGGCGGATCATCGATGGCAAACTGTATCTGAGCTATGATCCCGGGGCTGCGGAAGGCATGGAGAAGAACCCGACCAAGGTGACCGACTCGAAGAAACATTGGTTCGAGGTTCAGCAGACACTGATTTCGGAGAAGATGCATACCGTCTGGCAGCAACCGGCTACGAAATGAAGCCGCCATGCCTGGCCCCTCAGGGTGCGGGTGAAAAGAACGTCAGGGCGCGCGGCGTCACATGTATGTACTGCCTGTCGCCCTGCTCGCCCGACGTGTTGCAGTAAACATATCCGCACACCATCCGGTCGAGGAAATAGCCGTCGAATTTTTCGCAGATTCTGTCGCCCCGCACCTCGACAATGCCGGTGATGTTGGTATTCGCGCTGCGATAGGCTGTATTTCCGGCCTTGTCGAAATACTGGATGAAATCTGTGCCGTTCTTGTGTTTGCCGGCCCAGCTCTTGCCGTCGACGAGATTGCGCAGCTCTGCCTCGCCGAGCCTGTCGGCTTGATTGCCTGTAAAACCGAAGGGCCATTCGGGAATGCCGGCCTTGCGCAATGCGGCCAGATGGCGCTTCAGATCGCCGTCCCGCCAGTAATCATAGAGATAACCGTAATAGGTGAGATTGCTTTCCGGGAAGAGTTCCAGCAGCTTTGCCGTCTCCGCCGCTGCCTTGGTTTCATTGCCTTGATCCGCATAGGCCGCCGCCAAATATTCGCGCGCCGGCTCAACCTTCGGCAGGCCGGCGAGTGTCGGCTCTATCAGCGAGATTGCCCGCCGATCGTCGCCCGCGGTATAAAAGACGATCCCTGCCAGCAGTTGAAAGCTCGACGCCGGCGAAGGGTCGAGCCGCAAAGCCTTTTCCATCTCAGCAACCGCCTGCCCGCTGCTTCCGGTGTGGACCAGGATGAGAGCGAGGTTGGCGGCAGCCTCCGCATCGTTCGGCTGCATCGCGACAGCCATTTTGGCGGAATTCGCTGCCTCCGTCTCGCGCCCGTCCACCCATTGCAGCAGGGCAAGCACGGTGTGCGCCCTGGCATTGTTGGGATCCAGCTTGAGAGCCTGTCCGGCGGCGTCATAGGCAATCTTGCGGGCGACGGCGGCCGACCAGAGGTAATTATAGTCGTTGCGCCAGACATCGACGGCCACGCGGGCGATTCCCGCATGGGCATTGGCAAAGCCCGGATCAAGGTCGATCGCCTTCTGGTAGAAGGAGAGGGTCCGGCGATAGGTATCGACATCCCTGAAGATGAAGCCCTCCTGCTCGGCCCGCATATAATAATCATAGGCTTCGAGATTTTCGGTCGGGATCCGGGCCAGTTGATCGCGCTCGCGGGCGCTGAGCTTGACCGACAGGGCCGAGATGATCTTGCCGATCACATCGTCCTGAACGGCGAAGAGGTCGGCATACTGGCGGTCGTAGCGCTCGGCCCAGAGCGACAGGCCGGTGACCGCGTCGATCAGTTTGACATTGATCCGCAGTCGTGGCCCGGCGCGCTGTAAGGTCCCTTCGAGCACGTACTGAACGCCGAGTTCGGCAGCCACATCCTGGATCTTGCCGACGGAGTCCTGGATCGCGAAGACCGAGTGGCGAGCGATGACGAAGAGACCCGACACTTTGGACAGCTCGGTGATCAGGTCGTCCGTCAGACCCTCTGCGAGATGGTCGTGCTCGGTGTCGCCGCTGACATTGATGAAAGGCAGAACCGCGACCGAGGGCCTATCCGGCAGCGGATAGGCGAAACGTTCGCCAGGCCCCGGCGGTTTTTCCGGCATCCATGGCTGCCACCAGAGTGCTGCGCCGGCAACAGCAAGGACGACGGCCGCTGCGATGCCTGCAAAGAGCCGGCGTCTCGGCAGGCGCCTCCGGTTTGTGAGGGTTTTGCCGGCGGCGGTCGGGTCAAGCAGGACGCGGTAGACCCGGATCGGTTCGGTGATGCTCTTCAACCGCTGCTCGCCGAGCGAAGCGAAACCGACCGGGATTTTCGATTTCACCTGGTCGTATGTCGTGCCTGATATCGCGATGCCGCCCGGTTCCGCCAGCGCCTGTATTCGATCGGCGATATTGACGCCGTCACCCTGGATATCTTCGCCCTCGACAATGATATCACCGAGATTGATGCCGATCCGGAACTCGAGCCTGTGCTCAGGCAGCGCCGCGGCATTCTGCGTGGTTTTCAGTTGCTGAACCTCCACTGCGCAGCGCAAGGCATCGACGACACTCTGGAATTCGACCAGCAGACCATCGCCCATAGTTTTCACCAGCCGGCCGTGATGACGCTCGATCGCCGGCTCGAAGACATCATTCTGGTCCGCCTGAAAACGCACACGGGTGCCCTCTTCGTCGATCTGGCTCAATCGACTGTAACCGACGACATCAGCGATCAGGATTGCTGCAAGACGGCGCTCCATCCCCGGTCTTTCCTGGAGAGCGAATGTATTGTTAACAATATCCTACAGGAGGTTCCATCGCGATGCTATCGTCGGGCCGAACGATATTCAATTTGGCGGTGATGTGTCTGATGAGGAAGCGCCGGACGAAATACTTCAAGCGATCGTTGTCTCCGATGATTGGGAGAGTTGCAAAAAGCAACCGAGTATTGGAAGCTTCTTTTTTTGGCTCTCAAGCGATGGATTTGGAGATATGACGGCAGCCTCTTCCACGGAGCCAACCAGGCATGGCAGCGCCAGGATCTGCCGCGGCTGCTGGGACCAGATGCATATGCCGATCCCGATCGGCGGCCCCCTCGCCTTGCCCTTCCGCGCCTTCGGCATCACCCGCAGCAAGATGAACCCCGATATCTGCACGATCTGCGAACGCTCCTTCCAATATGTCAAGAAGCAGCGCCAGATCACCGTCGACGCCACCATTCTCTTTGCCGATATCAGGGGCTTCACGGATCTGTCGGAACGCATCGAGGCGGTACAGCTGAGCGAGATCGTCAGCCTATTCCAGGATCGCTGCGCGCAGGCGATCTGGGCGCATGACGGCATCGTCAACAAGCAGATGGGCGACGGCCTGATGGCGATTTTCAATTTTCCGATCGTCAGAAAGGATCACGCCGGGGCCGCCGTCCTGGCCGCGCAGGAGATCCAGCAAAACTGCGCCGCCGCGCTGACCAGTCTGGCGCTCGAGGCATTGCCCGGCCGCACCCTCGGCGTCGGCGTAGGCATCCATTCCGGCGAGGTCCAGATCGGCGAATTCTCGAGCTTCCGCAGCGATTTCACCGCCATCGGCGGCGTCGTCAACCAGGCCGCAAGGCTGGAATCCCAGGCCGCAGCCGGCGAGATCCTGATCTCGGCCGAAACGGCGGCGAAGGCTCCCGATCTCGCCGCAGGCGCTGAAACGCGCATGCTTGCCCTGAAGGGCATCGAGCAGCCGGTGCAGGCACGGGTGCTGGCCAAGCGCTGAGCGATGCGCCACGTCCTTATTCGGAGCATCATCCCGCCCTCAAAGTGGCAGCCACATAGTCCCCAGTTCGGCAATTCGGCGATGGGCACGGCGGCATTGACTTGCCGATGCCAAGCGCGCGGAACAGCGCTATATCAGTGCAACGAGTTTATCGCGTCACGGGAAGTGATCGGGAGGTTCCGGAGCCCATGCCATCCACCTTCGTCGCCAAGGGTGCCGAGGCCTATGAAGCCAGCATGGGGCGCTGGAGCCTGCGGCTGGCTGCACCCTTCCTTGATTTCGCCGGCGTACCATCCGGCGGCCGTGTCCTCGACGCGGGCTGTGGCACCGGCAGCCTGACGCTTTCCCTCTCCGCTCACCCTGAACTGGAAGCCATCGAAGCCCTTGATTTCGAGGAGAATTTCGTGGCGGCCCTGCGTTCGCGCACGGATGATGCGAGGATAAGGGTGCAACAAGGCGATGTCTGCGCCCTACCCTTCGAAAGCCAGACCTTCGACGCTGCTTATTCCCTGCTGGTGCTGCACTTCGTCTCCGACGCACATAAGGCAGCGCGGGAAATGCGCCGCGTCCTGCGACCGGGTGCTGCTGCCGCCGCCGCAGTCTGGTCCTACGAAGGCATGCCGAGCTGGCGCCTGTTCTGGGATACGATCCTTGCGCTGGAGCCCGAGGCCGCCGGCAATGGGGTGCCCTCCGGCAGGCGGCCGCTGACGGCCGAAGGCGAATTACGCGAGCTCTTCGAGACTGCCGGCTTCCAGGATATTGCCGAAACCACGCTCACGATCATCATGGACTACGCCAATTTCGAAGATTTCTGGCTTCCGAAAGTCTACGGGCAAGGAACCTTCGCAGCCTTTTTTGACGGGTTGTCCGAGCCGAGGCGCGATCGCCTTCGGGATGCGCTGAGAGCAGCCTATCTCGCCGGCGAGTGTGAGGATGGTCCTCGGGGGTTTGAGAGCGTGGCCTTCGCAGTGCGGGGTACTGCTTAGCGTCATTGCGCTGATGGCGGATGCAGCCGCTGCATGGCTGCTTCCGCAATGCACTTCCAAAGGCAGACATCGCTTGGCAGTAAACCGGTGCCCGTCCCCGAACCGATGGACGACGCTTCCGACAGATCAGGAAACGGGTACCGCGGCTTCGGCCCCGTCTTCATCATCGTTGATCGACACGCCGGCTTCCAGCGCGGCAAGGATGAAGGCCTGCCGCACCGTCTCGGCCGGCATCCGCCCGGCAAGCCAGGCGCGGCAGAAATCAATCGCCCTCTGCTGATGAACGCCGCCATTGACCGGCCAGTCGGAGACGAGTGCATGCAGAGCATCCTGCGGTGAGCGAAGAACCAACCGTTCGCCGGTATCGAGGTCGATCGAGATGGGGTTTTCCCAGAAGGCAGAATGATCGCTAATGGCAGTAGCACCTGAAGCTGCAGTGACAGGAAACTAACTGCGGAAGGCCGATTCCGGTTCCGAGACGAGGGTCGGACGATTGCCGCGCGGCATTTCACGAATGCCGTCGACCTCGGCGAAGAAACTTCCCCTTCGCGCTGACTCTCTCCATATTCCCGCCATGGCCAGATCTCCGAAGAAATCCCCCGCCCCGAATGGCTTCGAGGAAGCCCCTCAATCGTCCTTCACCGGGACGCCCTTCGAGTGGAACGAGAAGGACAAGCGAGTCCCGGCAGACGAGTCCGCGCCGCTTTTCGGCTCGGTTTACCGGCTTCGTAAGCGACCGTAACCAATTCGTCCTCAGCCTGTGTCAGGTCAATCCGTCGGGTGGTCCGGAGCTTCGCCACCTTTGCGATTCCGGCAGTGACGCTAGTGGAGGTCCGCTCTTGACCACGACGGCGACCGGACGCGCGGCGGTCGTCGGAATTCACCTGGGCAATGGCGAACAAGGGAAACGCGCTCTCCGTGCAGATATCATCCGTCAGAGCGCGGCAGTCAAAGCTGCGGTCGGAGATCTTCCCACAATTGATATCCGGAGTTTCCATGATAGCCGCTACGCCTACCGCCCCGGTAGTTTCCGCGCTTGACCTCCGCGCACGGCCTCTACCTAAAAGCCCGACTGCTATGCAAAGGAGGCTCCGGTGTCGGTACCCATTGAGGACTACGCGCTCATCGGCGATTGCGAAACCGCCGCACTCGTCTCGAAGAACGGCTCGATCGACTGGCTCTGTTTTCCGCGCTTCGATTCCCCCGCCTGTTTTGCCGCCCTGCTCGGCGCCGAGGATAACGGCTTCTGGTCGCTGTCACCGTCAGGTGAAAATGTCCACGTCACGCGCCGCTACCGCAACGATACGCTCATTCTCGAAACCGAGTTTCAGACAGAGACCGGCACCGCCGTTCTCATCGACTTCATGCCGCTTCGCGATGGCACGAGCAATCTGATGCGCATCGTCGAGGGCAAGAGCGGCACTGTCGCCTTCGATATGGAGCTCAACCTTCGCTTCGATTACGGCCGAACCGTTCCCTGGGTCACGCATGGCGAGGATGGCGGCATCACCGCCATTGCCGGCCCGGACAGGCTAACCCTGAATTGCGCCGTCCCGCTCGAAGGCCGCGGCCTGAGCACGGTCGGCTCCTTCCAGGTTGCCGCTGGCGAGAGCCAGATCTTCACCCTGACCTGGTCCCCCTCGCATATGCCGCAGCCGGCTCAGCGGCAGGTGGAATATGCGCTGCCGGACACGGAGGAATTCTGGCAATCCTTTGCCGCGACCTGCCCGAAAGTAGGCCGGTGGACGGAACAGGTCAAACGCTCGCTCATCACGCTCAAGGCACTGACCTACATGCCGACCGGCGGCATCGTCGCCGCGGCGACAACCTCCCTGCCGGAAAAGATCGGCGGGCCGCGCAACTGGGACTACCGCTATTGCTGGCTGCGCGACGCGACGCTGACCCTGCTCGCCCTGATGAAACTCGGCTATTACGAGGAAGCCAGCGCCTGGCGCAAGTGGTTGCTGCGGGCGGTCGCCGGCGCCCCGGCGCAGATGCAGATCATGTATGGCGTCGCTGGCGAGCGCAATCTGCTGGAATGGCAGGTTCCCTGGCTGAGTGGCTACGAGGGCTCGACACCCGTACGCATCGGCAATGCCGCTGCCGAACAGGTGCAGCTCGATGTCTATGGCGAGGTGGCCGACGCCATACTGCAGGCCCGCAAGGGCGGGCTTCCGCCGCATCACCGCGAACGCGAACTGGCGGCGGCCATTCTGCCCTTTCTCGAAAAAATCTGGGTGGAGCCCGATGAAGGCATCTGGGAGGTGCGCGGCCAGCGCCAGCATTTCACCTATTCGAAGGTCATGGCCTGGGTGGCCTTCGACCGCGCCGTCCAGATTGCCGAGGCGGACGGCGAGCCCGAGGCCGCCGCACGTTGGCGCACGCTCGCAGATCACATCCATGCCGAGGTTTGCGAGAAGGCTTTCGATCCCGAACTCGGCTGTTTCGTGCAGGCCTACGGCTCCAAGGCGCTTGATGCCAGCCTGCTGCATCTCGGCATGGTCGGCTTCATCCCGCCTGATGATCCGCGCTATGTCGCGACAGTCGAGGCGATCGAGCGCAAGCTACTGCGCGATGGCCTGCTGCTGCGCTACGAGACGCAGGAGGTGGACGACGGCCTGCCGCCAGGCGAAGGCGCGTTCCTCGCTTGCAGCTTCTGGCTCGTCGACGCCCTCGGCATGATCGGCCGCCGCGACGATGCGCTGCGCCTGTTCGAGCGGCTGCTTTCTATCTGCAACGATGTCGGGCTTCTGGCGGAAGAATATGATCCCGCCGCCCGCCGCATGCTCGGCAACTTCCCGCAGGCCTTCAGCCATGTCGGGTTGATCAACAGTGCGTTGAACCTCGCGCGGCTGGAGGGGCCGGCGGACCAGCGTTCGGCTTGATGATATGCTCTGCTTGGTTAATGGGAGACCGGCGGAAGAACACTTGGCGTAGTGGTGAGGCAGCGGCGGCGACATCCCTCCACCCCCATTCCTGTACTTTGTCACAGGAATGGGGGAAGCTGCCGTCGCCGTCACTGCCCAAGGCAAGGTTAGCGCCCTTAAGAGACACCACCCCACTATTCAAAAATCCGAACGATTCATTCGTTTCCCTTTTGTACTCTTTCCCTCTTCACTTTCGCGCTGACTCTCTCCATATTCGCGCCATGGCCAAATCTCCGAAGAAATCCCCCGCCCCGAATGGCTTCGAGGAAGCCCCTCAATCGTCTTTTGAGGGAGCCCCCCTCTCAGGCTCGGTTGCCGATTGGGTGAAGCAGCTGGAGGCCGATGCCGAAACCTCGGGCGTCGAGACCCAGCGCCAGATTGCCTCCAAGGCCGGCAAACATCGCAAGAAGGTGGAAATCGCCGCCAGGACGAAAACCAGCGACGGCGGCGTCAGCGCGTCGAAATCGGCGCGCGGCACCTCCATGGGCGGCTCGACCGATCCGAAGACGCGCGCGGCCGCCGGCCTCAATCCCGTCTCCGGCATGGATACGACGCTGGAGGAGGCCTCGTCGCTGCAGGCCGGCACCGCCGTCACCGCCACGGTCGAGGCGCTGTCGGCGCTGATCGAGAGTGGCAATCCGCTGCACAAGAACGGCAAGATCTGGACCCCGCATCGCCCTGCCCGGCCCGACAAATCCGAAGGCGGCATCGCCATCCGCATGCAGTCGGATTATGAGCCGGCCGGCGACCAGCCGACCGCCATCCGCGACCTCGTCGAGGGGCTGGAGAATGGCGACCGCAGCCAGGTGCTGCTCGGTGTCACCGGCTCCGGCAAGACCTTCACCATGGCCAAGGTGATCGAGGCGACGCAGCGCCCGGCCGTCATCCTGGCGCCGAACAAGACGCTGGCCGCCCAGCTCTATTCCGAATTCAAGAACTTTTTCCCCGACAATGCAGTGGAATATTTCGTTTCCTACTACGATTATTACCAGCCGGAAGCCTATGTGCCGCGCTCCGACACCTATATCGAGAAGGAATCCTCGATCAACGAGCAGATCGACCGCATGCGCCACTCGGCGACGCGCTCTCTGCTCGAACGCGACGACTGCATCATCGTCGCCTCGGTCTCCTGCATCTATGGTATCGGCTCGGTCGAGACCTATACGGCAATGACCTTCCAGATGTCGGTCGGCGATCGGCTCGACCAGCGCCAGTTGCTGGCCGACCTCGTGGCCCAGCAATATAAGCGCCGCGACATGGATTTCACGCGCGGCTCCTTCCGGGTGCGCGGCGACACGATCGAGCTCTTCCCCGCCCACTTGGAGGATGCCGCGTGGCGCATCTCGATGTTCGGCGACGAGATCGACGCCATCACCGAGTTCGACCCGCTCACCGGCCAGAAGGTCGGCGACCTGAAATCGGTGAAGATCTACGCCAATTCGCACTATGTCACCCCGCGCCCGACGCTGAACGGCGCCATCAAGTCGATCAAGGAGGAACTCAGGCTGCGCCTGGCCGAGCTGGAGAAGGCCGGCCGCCTGCTGGAGGCCCAGCGCCTGGAGCAGCGCACCCGCTACGATATCGAAATGCTCGAGGCGACCGGCTCCTGCCAGGGCATCGAGAACTATTCGCGTTACCTCACCGGCCGCGACCCCGGCGATCCGCCGCCGACGTTGTTCGAATATATCCCCGACAACGCCCTCGTCTTCATCGATGAAAGCCATGTCACCGTGCCGCAGATCGGCGGCATGTACCGGGGCGACTTCAGGCGCAAGGCGACGCTGGCCGAATACGGCTTCCGCCTGCCCTCCTGCATGGACAATCGGCCGCTGCGCTTCGAGGAATGGGACGCCATGCGCCCCGACACCATCGCTGTTTCGGCCACCCCCGGCGGCTGGGAGATGGAGCAGTCGGGCGGCGTCTTCGCCGAACAGGTGATCCGCCCGACCGGCCTGATCGACCCGCCAGTCGAGGTCCGCTCGGCCCGCACCCAGGTCGACGACGTGCTCGGCGAAATCCGCGAAACCGCGGCCAAGGGCTACCGCACCCTCTGCACCGTGCTGACCAAGCGCATGGCCGAGGACCTGACCGAATATCTGCATGAGCAGGGCGTGCGCGTACGCTACATGCACTCGGACATCGACACGCTTGAACGTATCGAGATCCTCCGCGATCTCCGCCTCGGCGCCTTCGACGTGCTGGTCGGGATCAACCTTCTGCGCGAAGGCCTCGACATTCCCGAATGCGGCTTCGTCGCCATCCTCGACGCCGACAAGGAAGGTTTCCTGCGCTCGGAGACCTCGCTGATCCAGACGATCGGCCGCGCCGCGCGCAACGTCGACGGCAAGGTCATCCTCTATGCCGACCAGGTCACCGGCTCGATGAAGCGGGCGATGGAGGAAACCGGCCGCCGCCGCGAAAAGCAGATGATCTATAACCAGGAACACGGCATTACCCCGGAATCGGTCAAGGCCAGGATCTCCGACATCCTCGACTCCGTCTACGAACGCGACCACGTCCGCGCCGATATATCAGGCGTTTCGGGCAAGGGCTTCGCCGATGGCGGCAACCTCGTCGGCAACAACCTGCAGACCCATCTCAACGCGCTCGAAAAGAGCATGCGCGACGCCGCCGCCGACCTCGACTTCGAAAAAGCTGCCCGCCTCCGCGACGAAATCAAACGCCTCAAGGCCGTGGAACTCGCCGCTATGGACGACCCGATGGCGCGCGAAGAAGCGAAGGCAATGGAAGGCGGCAAAAGGAACGGAAAAGCGGGCCGCGAGTCCCCTTCTCCCCAGCGGGGAGAAGGTGCTCGCGGGGCGGATGAGGGGGCCGCCCCCTCCTACTTCGCCAAACCCTCAATCGACGACATGGGCCCAGGCACCGACACCACCACCCCTCTCTTCCGCAAACCCGCCCTGGATGAGATGGGCCGCGACATCGCCGAACCTGCAAAGAAGACCCTCTTCCGCAAGAACGACCTCGACGAAATGACGGTCGGCCGAACGGAAAAACCGGTCATTGGGGCGCTGCCGGAAAAGCCGGAAGCCGCCAAGGGCACGAAGCGGTTTTCACCGCTGCTTGAAGGCCAGCCGGAGCGCGATGACGTGCGGCCGGTCGTGCGCGGGAAGACGGGCGTGGGCAGTTATGAGGACCAGGGCGAGCAGAAGCGCAAGGGGCGGACGAAGGGGAAGACCGGGCGGCCGGGACGGTGAGGCTGCCAAACGTCTGCCACTCAGTTGGTCGTCGATCAAATGGTTCATCGTATCGGCCGGTCAGCAGCGCATTGTAAGGAGCAGCTTCGTAGCGACAGATGAAGTTCGCCACCGGCCTATGACAAGACGGACATGGCCCTCCACGAGCTCCAGCCCAGCGCGGCATCGACTTTCTCTGCGACAGGATATTCGAGCGACGCGACGGCCGGCTCGTCACTGTGACGGAATGAGCTCGCGACGCCGACGTGGCCCGTTATCGGGAAGGCCTCCGCGCCATGCTCCGCTGAATGAAGGGAACCGCCAATGCCAGAACTCCGCATCGACCCCTTCCCCTCCGCTGGCGAATTCAACGCCCTCTGGTCCGCCGCCTGGGGCGCGCCCGCCCCGCGCGAATTCACCCCCATCCTGTCCCGCAGCCTCGCCCATATCGGCGCCTACCACGACAACCAGCTCGTCGGCTTCGTCAACGTCGCATGGGACGGCGGCATCCATGCCTTCATCCTCGACACCTCGGTTCACCCTGATATGCGAAGGCAGGGGATCGCGACGCGGCTGGTCAGGGAAGCGACGCGGATTGCGCGGGAGCGGGGCGCTGCGTGGCTGCATGTCGATTTCGAACCGCATCTGACCGGCTTCTACCGCGCCTGCGGATTCAGGCCAACGAAGGCAGGACTCATCAAGCTCGTGTAGTTCCCCGCGCGGGAAGCCTGCACAAGTCGAAGCCAACACCAACCTGCGATAGTGACGCGAATGGTCGCGCGGCGCAGCACTACCGACGAACCCGCTGAAAGCACAATTTTTGCGAGAGTATCCTGCCCGAAAATGAAAGATAATACTATTTACGAAACCAAAGTATGACGTTGAGTTCTCAAATTAAAATTCGTTTCCCCAGTATTTCATCCTTAGTTTTTCATTAAAAAAGCAATGAAAAGACACAATTTTGCATTGAAAACTTAATCGGGGATTGGCATAGATCCCCAGGGGTTGTCGTCCGCCGAGCAATAAAACAGTTGTTTCGGGGATGTCTCGTATTGCCGAGTACAACGCATCTTTTGGGGAAAGATATATATGGCCTTGAATATTCTGGACACGAACGGCGCCACAGTTACCAAGACCGGCGCTGAGTTCGAAGCTTACGACGTTATCCGCTACTCCGCCGCTAATCCTCTCTCCGCCGTCGCCCTCACCGTCTCAGATTCCAGCGTGGCAGACCTCGCCGACGAGTTGGGCTCGGTTTCCGCGAGCGTCAGGGGCTCGAGCGGCCCCAATACGATCACGACGGGCGCCGGCAACGACACCATAGTGAGTGGTGGTGGCGCAGACACGCTGAGCGGCGGCGCCGGTAACGACTTGCTCAATGGTGAAGCAGGCAATGACACGCTGAATGGCGGCGATGGCAATGACGAGATTTACGGCGGCGTCGGCAATGACGTCCTCAAGGGCGGCGCGGGTAATGACACGATTAGCGACGGAGATTATTTTTCCGATGTCGCTGAAACCTTCAATATCGATGCCGGCGATGGCAACGACAAAGTGATTTTGTTCACCGGCTCTTTCGCCAAGATATCGGGAACGATAGACGGCGGGGCCGGCACCGACACGCTGCAAGCCAATGATCTGACAGGCCTGACGATCAAGAACGTCGAGATTCTCCAGCCTGCGACATCCAGCGTGACCGCATCGACGGCACAATTCGAATCCTTCGATAAAATCATCGGTACCGGCTCCGATTCTTCCGTGCAGTTGGTCTTGACAGACGGCGTCCATGTCGATCTTTCCGACGAGTTGGCAGGCAAGCTAAACTACATCTTTGGCGGCCCTAACGTTTCCGGCATCGACGTCACGACCGGGAGCGCTCGCGACCTTCTCACCGGAACTGCCGGCAACGACATCTTCGACGCCGGCGACGGTAACGACTACATCAACGGCAATGGTGGAAATGACCGGTTGATCGGTGGCAAGGGCGACGACGTAATCGTCGATGGTGATGTTTCGAGTCTTTCATCAGAAGTCTTCAATATCGATGCCGGCGACGGAAACGATATCGTAACCCTCCAGACACAGTCTCAGGGCCTTTCCGGCACGATCGATGGCGGTACCGGCATTGATACACTGCGCGTATCCAGGCTAGCCGGGCTGACGATCAAGAATTTCGAAATTCTTGAAACGAATGAGTATGGCTTTACCGGTTCATCCGCGCAGTTAGAAAGCTTTGACAAAATCTCGGGAACGAAGGACGCTTTCGGCTCCTCCATCGCCATCTTGAGATTGACGGACAAGGCCCATGTCGATCTTTCCGACGAGCTTGGAAACAGTCGGGCTAGTATATTTGGCACGGTCTCCGGTATTGACGTCAAGACTGGCGCCGGTGACGACATATTTACGGGAACCGACGGCAACGATATTTTCGATGGTAGCGGCGGCAACGACACGATCAACGGCAATGCCGGCAACGACAAATTGACCGGCGGCGATGGCAACGATCAGATCTTCGGCGGCGTCGGAAATGACGTCATCAAAGGCGGAGCGGGCGACGATAAAATCACCGATGGCGATAATATGTCCACCGCCCCTGAGGCCTTCGATATTGATGCCGGCGATGGCAATGATGCCATCAACTTGCAGTCACACTCTTCCGCGCTTTCCGGAGTAATCGATGGCGGCGCCGGCACGGACACGCTACAGGTCATCAAACCTACTTTAGGCCCTGGGCAGGAATCCATCGGGCTTGCCGGTTTCACGATCAAGAGCGTCGAAATCCTCGAAACGGCAGGAGCCGAGGTTCTCGCTTCGGCCGCCCAATTCGAAAGCTTCGACAAGATCGTCAAATACGACAAGCCGGGCTACGAGAATGATGTCCTGGCGTTGACATTGACGGACAGCGCCCATGCCGACCTCTCCGACGAACTGGCAAACCGCCACGTCGACATCTTCGGCACCGCCTTCGGCATCGACGTCAAGACCGGCGGCGGCGACGACTACTTCTTCGGGACCGACGGCAACGACAGGTTCGAAGGCGGCGCCGGCAACGACGTGCTCCTTGGCGGTGCAGGCATCGATACGGCGGTCTTCTCCGGCAATTTCGCCAAATACTCCTTCGCGTTGAACAATGGCAGCCACATCCTGACGAGCGCCCTGGAGGGCAAGGATACGCTGACCGACGTTGAATTCGCCCGCTTTGCCGACGGCGTCTACGATTTCGCCAAGGAAAAATTCACGCCCGACGGTAGCAACAGCGCTCCCACCAATATCCAGCTTTCGAAAACCTCCCTGTTGGAAAGTACCCCGATCTGGACCACGGTCGGCCTGCTCAGCGCCAAGGACGCCGATGGCGACACGCTGACCTATTCGCTGCTCGACGGAGCCAACGACCACTTCCGGATCAATGGCAACCGCATCGTCACCTCGAAGGCTCTGGACTACGAGACCACCAAGTCGCACACGATCAAGGTCGCTGTTTCGGATGGCAAGGTCACGGTCGAAAAGGACATCACGATCAACGTGCTCGACGTCAACGAGGCCCCCGTCAACAAGGCGCCGACCAATCTCGCCTTCTCGCGCAACTCGATCTCCGAGAATGTCGCGATCGGCACCTCCGTCGGCCTGCTCACGGCAAAGGATCCGGAAGGCGACTCCGTGAAATGGCGTCTGACGGACGATGCCGACGGCATCTTCAAGCTGGTCGGCAACAAGATTCAGACAAAGGCGGCGATCGATTATGAAAGCACCCATAGCCTGACCTTCACCGCCGAAGCCTACGACGCGGCCGGAAACGTCACGAGCCACGATTTCACACTCGCCGTGAAGGACGTCTTCGAGGCGTCGGTTTCGAGCTTGTCGCATGAGGCGTTGATCTAACTGCGACTGGATTCCAGGCGACGCAGAAATGCGTCGCCAATGGCCTTCAGAACGGGGGACTTGCGGTCAGCAAGCCCCCGTGTCGATCAGGCGGAACAAGGTACCCCACCGAATCTCTTGTCCCCACTGGGTAGAAGAGGGAGTTCGGCTGACCGCCCGGTCCAAATTGCGGCTCCCCCTTCGCACCCGATTCGGCTATGATTTCCCGCTCATCCGAGGAGAGCCCGTATGCGCCTGCCCACAATCATCCTCGCCTTCGCCGTGGCGGTGCTTGCCGCCTTGCCCGCATCAGCGGCGGCCTACAAGACGCCGAAGGCGCTGCTCAAGGCGCTCTATAGCTACGACACCGACAACAGCGACGCCGAGGCGCCCTCGCCCTATTCCGCCTTCTTCTCTGACCACCTGAACGAACTCCTCCAGACCGATCTCGACAACACGGCGGAGGGCGATGTCGGCGCGATCGACTTCGATCCCGTCATCGCTGGCCAGGATGGCGCCGCGAGCGACGTCAGGATCGGCCAACCGATCCTGCTGGATGATAAGGCCGAGGTGGAGGTGCAGTTCGAAAACGGCGAGGAGGTGACGCTCTTCTACACCCTGGTGCGTGAACATGGCGGCTGGAAGGTCGACGACATCGCTAATCAGAAGGGTGATAATCCATGGAGCCTGAGCGCGTTGCTGGGTGACGCGCAGTAGGTGGTTGGGACAAGGCGAACGAGGCGGTGCCGACCTCTCTTCCGTCATTCCTGTGCCCGTCACAGGAATCCAGCCACGGCGCGTCGGCGCCGTGAATAGCTTTCTTGCAACGAGGTCACTCCCCGCGCCCAAGGCCTAGGGACCTGGATGCACTGTACAGCGATGGCCACTACGGATCCTACGCCGGTTCGCTGGCTCGACTCCGTTCAAGGTGAACATTGTATACGGCCGGATCAAACAGCCGTCACCCGTCGCAACCACCGAGCTGGGGGGCACGCATAGTGCCAAAGAGCAAGCGGCATAGCCTTCGGCCGTCACTCAGAAGCTCACGAGGCAGTCTGGGCCGAGACATGAGGTTCCAATGAACCTTCCACTTCAACTGTATCCCAGTTCAGAAACCCCAGAGCTGTTATCGTCAAAACGATGATGCCGATGGAGCCTGGGCTGACCGGAAGCTGAATGAATGCACTTACGAGGGCGCCGGAGACAAGCAGCAGGATCTGGATGAAGGCGATAATGCTTGCGATCGCAATCAGACGAATATTCGCCCCATTCTTGACCTCAAGTCGCCTGATATAGGCGAAAACGATCAGCGGGATCAGGATCGATGCCATTGCGAGAGCGATGATTTGCAGAGGCAACCCTTGCACCGTAGCAATAACATTTGGAGCAATGAAGGCGAAAAAGGCCAGCACATAACCTGCAGCGGTGATTGCCAGCACAGGCGGCCAGATGAGAATTTCCCTTGGCTCGATCGTCTCTTCTGCAATGGTGCCGGCCTCGTGACATGCCGACCTCCACAGGAAAGCCGTGACGACCACTGCAGCAACCGACAAGACGAGATAAACCGCGACAATCAGCCATTGCGTCGAAGGCACGGCGCCAGTTCTTGTCATTTCGACTGAAGCGATCACATTGTTTGGCAGGCTCAATAGGATCGGGATCGAGTATAACGGCCAGAGGCCGTCGCGCAGGCCTGCGATCCTTATGCGATCGGAGAGGAAGATCGTGAACGCCGTCGCGCCCACGCAGGATGCGATCGTGAGCATGGTGAAGCCAGTCATATTATCAGCGACGAGAGGTGTCGCGCCCAGGCCACCTGATATGGCGTAAGCCTGCATAGCGGCAACAGCCAGCGCGATCACTATGACGATCGCAGCTCCCAGGACGGTGTTTCGATCTTGCTCGTCCTTCTGCTTGAGCCAAGGGAAAGCAATCAATCGTGCAATTTCCGCAAGTCCCAGCGCGGCGAAGAGGGGTGTCAGTCCAAGGGCTAGGATCGATATGCGAGAGAGCATATCGGAATCGACACTGTATTTCAGGCTAGCAAAAGCCTCCAAATCGATCCCGGGAAGCGGGATATGCAAACCCAGCGCATAAACGATGCCGATCAGCGCGAAGGTGATGATCATTTGCCGCAAATCCATTCGATTTTCCCCGGATCACCGATCTTGATGAATCGCGTCTCGCTAGTGCGAACCACAGCGTTTAATCTCAAGTTGAATCATGCGAAGTCAAGAGCTGTCGGATAGGGCTCATAAGTGTCTTGCCACCAGCCCATAGCGCCGCATGATTTCCCTCTACAACGCGCGGCCCGACTGCTTGGCTAGCCGGCACTCTAGCCTGGCCGAACTCCAATCAATTCTCGTGCGGCTTCGGCCGCTCGATCCAGCCTGATCCCATCCGGCCCCCTGCCCGATCGCGTTCCGATAATCTCTGAAACTTGAGACTTCCACATCGAATTCCTGCGCGTCCTGTTCGCCCCGAGGCAGCCAGAAGCTGACGCTCGATGCCGATCATTCTTTTCGGGATCAAGGCATATGGATTCAATCTTGTATCGGTCATTCAAACGTTGCGGAGACATATCCGAATTTTCCGTACCCAGAGCCCGCCTTGGGGCAGAGTGGACCATGTCAGCACCCGCCACAACCACTCCCAGGTGTGCCCCCAATCTTGTTCGCCCGACCCCGCCTTGCCCCAAGCTACCCAACGTAAAATCCCTGCCCGCTATCGAATCCGCCCGTCATCCCGTTTCGGCACGGAATCCCACGATGGCACAGTCGGGCAAGAATCCGTTAACCCACCGTCAAGTATCTGAATCTTCGGCATTTCCCGACATCGATGCAGGTATGCCAAAAGAATCCCGCTTGCTTTTTGCCCGAAATGCTGGCACGAATTGACTTACTCGGGCATTTGCATGCCGGTGACTGGACTGATGTGGTAATCCCTTCCGTTTGGAAGGCGGCGCGGGAATACCCGCCTACGTAGACGTTCTTTCCCCGTACGTGACTTCTCCGACTGACCCTTCGTCCCAATCGATCGGGGCGAAAGCTAAAGCCGTCCGCTTCCTCTCGGGGGCGCGGATACTACACAGACTAAGGGAAAAGGACGATCCCAATGGCCACCAAGGGCACCGTAAAATTCTTCAACCAGGACAAGGGTTTTGGTTTCATCACGCCGGATGGCGGCGCAAAGGACGTTTTCGTCCATATCTCTGCGCTGCAGGCTTCTGGCATCCAGTCGCTGCGCGAAGGCCAGCAGGTTACCTTCGACACCGAGCCGGACCGCATGGGCAAGGGCCCGAAGGCCGTCAACATCTCGGCTTCGTAAGTCAGACTTCCGCTCACGCGGCATGAACGGCGCTCCGCAAGGGGCGCTGTTTCTGTTTTTGGCGTTCGATTTGTCGATCGCATCGGCAAATGTTATATGCGCGCTTATGGATGATCCCGCCCATACGGCGCTGCATCGAGGCAGCGGGGCACCGCAGTGCGGCGCCCGGGAACAACGAACGATGGAACATCTATGACGCAGAAGAGGCCAATTTTTGCGGTCGCCCCGATGATCGATTGGACGGATCGGCATTGCCGCTATTTCCACCGGCAGATCAGCCGCGAGGCGCTGCTCTATACCGAGATGGTGGTGGCCGATGCGATCATCCACGGCCCGCGCGAGCGGCTGCTCGGTCATGACGCCACCGAGCATCCGCTGGCGCTGCAACTCGGCGGATCGGACCCGGCAAAGCTTGCCGACGCGGTGCAGATCGCCGAACCCTATGGCTATGACGAGATCAACCTCAATGTCGGCTGCCCCTCCGACCGTGTGCAGTCGGGCACCTTCGGCGCCTGCCTGATGTTGACGCCGGAGACAGTGGCCGAATGCATCGCGGCGATGAAGAGGGTTGCGACCGCGCCGGTGACGATGAAATGCCGGATCGGCGTCGACGAGCAGGAGCCGGAACAGGCGCTGCCCGAGCTGATCACCCGCGTTCTGGATGCCGGCGCCGATGCGATCTGGATCCATGCGCGCAAGGCCTGGCTGAAGGGCCTGAGCCCCAAGGAAAACCGCGAAATCCCGCCGCTCGACTACGACATCGTCTACCGGATGAAACAACGCTGGCCCGATGTCTTCATCGGCATCAACGGCGGCATCCGCACGCTCGACGAGGCGGCAACCCATCTTGCCCATGTCGATGGCGTCATGCTCGGCCGCGCCGCCTATCAGAATGCCGCGATCCTTGCCGACATCGACCAGCGCTTCTTCGGTGCGCCTGCGGCCGAACCGGACTGGGAAGCGTTGCGCGATCGGATGATGGCCTATGCCGAACGCCACATCGCCAGCGGCGGCCGGCTGCAGCACGTGGCGCGCCACATGGTCGGCCTCTTCACCGGCCTGCCCGGCGCCCGCCGTTACCGCCAGATCCTGTCGACCGACGCGGCAAAAGCCGGCGCCGGGCCGGAAGTGCTGGCGGCGGCCTTTGCGGCGGTGGATTTTTCAGGGACGGAGCAGGAGGCAGTCAGCGCCTGACGTTACGTGATATCTTGTCACGGCGCCGAAGCACGGCGTCACGAGCGGGCCATCGGCAGCAAGATCTTCTTCTCGATCCGGCCCGCCACCGAGAACACCAGGATCTCCGTATCCCTGCCGATCCTGCTGCCATCCATCAATCGGACGATATCGTCGACGCCGCCGACCGGGCTGCCGTCGATGACGAGGATATAATCGCCCTCCTGCAGCCCTCCCTTTGCCGCAGGCCCCATCGGCTTCGACGCGCCGGATGCGAACGGAGGTCGTTTGTGCCGTGCCAGCGGCTAGTGCCACCCGGCGCGGCAGCACAATCGTATCGCCTGATATGCCGATGAAGGCACGCCTGACCTGGCCATAACGGAGAATCTCCGAAACCACGAAATTGGCCGTATTCGACGCCACAGCAAAGGCGATGCTCTGCGCACCTTGGATCACGGCGGTATTGACGCCGATGACCTCTCCGCCCGAAGACACCAGCGGCCCGCCTGAGTTGCCGGGATTGAGCGCCGCATCGGTCTGGATGACGTCGTCCATCAGCCGGCCGCTGGCTGCCCGCATCGACCGGCCGAGCGCCGAGACGATACCGGCGGTAACCGTCCATTCGAAGCCGAGCGGGTTTCCGATCGCGATTGCGATATGCCCCCTGCGCAGGTGCTGGGAGTCTCCGAGCTTCGCCCAGGCGCCGGTGCTTGTATTGGCGCGAATGAGGGCGATATCGGTATCCACATCCCGGCCAAGCACTCGGCCCTCGGTAACGAAGCCGTCAGGCGTGGTGACGCGAACCACCTTGGAGTCGTCGACGACGTGGTTGTTGGTGATGATCAGACCGTCAGGCGAGACAGCGAAGCCCGACCCGTGCCCTTGCCGGCCACCCACCCTCTCGATCCGGCTGACTGCCGGCCCGACGATATCGACTGCTGCAGCGATCGATTGCGAATAGGCATCGATCAGCGCCCCATCATTCTGAGGCGCTATGTCCTTATCCATGTAACCCATTATTTGATCCTCAGGCGGCAATAACGGCCGTCCCGCCGCCGGCGAAGCGGTCGCGATTGCGAAGGTTCGCCATTGTGCTGTTGTGTGAAGATTAGATGGTTGGGCTTAGACCCGCGTTCAAGTGAGCGCCGGCGGCGGTCTGCAATGCGCGCAACGCAGAGAATGCCAACACGCCTACCCGGATAGATATGCTGAACCACTCGAATAGATATCTTGAACGCACGGCCAAAAATTGGCTCATTGCAGACATTCGCCCGTCAAATCAGCTACCTTCGCTACCCATGACCAACCTGCCTGAGGAGTGCAACAGGCCGACATACCGCGGATCAAAAGAATGTTCGCTGCACGAAGCAGCCAGGCGAGGATCGCCAAAATCCCCGTCCCTTCATACGAGATGGGCGGTGCTGTGCGCCCATCGCGCAGAGACATACAAACGTCTGTCATATCAATAGAATAGAAAGAGCCATTCAATTAGCACATCAGCATATTCAGGGCCGACTTATCCCCTAAGGCGCGACCTTCTTGCCAAAGCCTCCGGCGCAATGGCGCTCGTGGCCTTGCCAATTCTGCCGGCAACGGCGCAAACTTCTGACCGCATTATTCCAACCCCAACTAATGGAGCCGAAAGATGAGCACAATCACAACCAAGGACGGCATCGAGATCTTCTACAAGGATTGGGGGCCGAAGACCGCCCAGCCGATCATGTTCCATCACGGCTGGCCGCTATGCTCCGACGACTGGGATACCCAGATGCTGTTCTTCCTTGAGAAGGGCTACCGCGTCGTCGCCCATGACCGGCGCGGCCACGGCCGCTCCACCCAGGTGGGCGACGGTCACGACATGGATCACTACGCCGCCGATGCCGCAACCGTCGTCGAGCATCTCGATCTCAGGAACACCGTCCATGTCGGCCACTCCACCGGCGGCGGCGAAGCGACCCATTATGTCGCCCGCCACGGCCAGCCGCAGGGCCGTGTCGCCAAGCTCGTCATCATCGGCGCCGTGCCGCCCATCATGGTGAAGACGGATGCCAATCCCGGCGGTTTGCCGATCGAAGTCTTCGATGGCCTGCGCAAGCAGCTCGCCGCGAATCGCGCGCAGTTTTATTACGATCTGCCGGCCGGCCCGTTCTACAGCTTCAACCGCCCGGGCGCGAAGGTCCTGGAACCGGTCATCAACAATTGGTGGCGCCAGGGCATGATCGGCGGCGCCAAAGCGCATTACGACGGCATCAAGGCCTTTTCGGAAACCGACTTCACAGAAGACCTGAAGATCATCACCGTACCGACCCTCGTCATGCACGGCGACGACGATCAGATCGTGCCGATCGCCGACTCCGCCCTGCTCTCGGCCAAGCTGCTGCAGAACGCCACGCTGAAGGTCTACGAGAAATTCCCGCACGGCATGTGCACCACTCATGCCGACATCATAAATCCCGACATCCTTGCCTTCATCAAAGGTTGATCCGTGATGTTACCGGGCGCTGACGAGGCGCCCGGTTGCCATGAACGGCTTGACATCGGCATGACCAAATTTAATCTCCACGCGGCTAAACTGGGTGAATTCCGATGCTCCGTATCAACCTGCATGCGGCAATCGCCATCGCCATGATCTCCGCCAACCCCGCCTCCGCCGCACCCTGCAGGAACGCAGCTGGCCACGCCGTCAAATGCCCGGCCAAATCGGTGCAGCAGAGGTCGATCGGCCAAAACAGCAAGCTGCAGCGGGGGAAGGTGCGAACGCACGTGACGGATACGACCGGCAGAGTGAATTATAAATGGTGACTGGCTGTTTGCCGTCCCACACCCAGGCCGCCGGGCCACGTCGATCGATTGACGGCCAGTTACGCATTTCCCATGAAACCGTTTTCGCCGCTTTGCGTTTAGCGGCCATGAAAAGAGAACGTGAACCCTCATCAAAGGCTTACCGGCAGGATCGTTTCGAAAACACCGAGCGAGCCGCCAAGGAAACCATCGAGGCGGAGCAGCGAGCCCGCCGGGAAAAAACCAAGCGGCTGAAAGAGCTGCGCCTGTCACAGCAGGGCGCCAAGGACCCCGCAACCAAGTAGATCCCACACTCGCACTATCCGATCGGCACGCCGATCGATCTCATATCCATGCCCTGCCGCCCACGCCCGCGTCTTTCCGTGCGTGCCCCGAATTCTTTTTGAATTTCGGACCTTCGCCCATCTTGCAGAGCAAACATCGCGAAATTATCTTTTTTTCACGAAAGCGATTCACGGCATCCAAAAAGGGCAAATTGCGATGTCAGACAAGCTGTTCAGCACACGGGACGAACCGCTCGCCTCCGAAGATCTGGATGTGTGCAGGCGTGTTCATGAAGCTCTCTGTAGCGGGTCAAAGATCGACAGATCAAGCAAGGAAGCCGACCGTCTGGGCGCCCTCATCATCGAGCTTTACCGCCAGGGTGTGCACGACGAAAGCCAGCTCCGATTGCTGGCCGGCGGAACGTGAGCCTGATAGCGCGAGACGTCGAGCTAGCTGCGAGTTCGACACCGCCTTTTCCCGGGCGCAGACCGAGGTCGCCTGCACGCGATCGAAGAGCGGAACCCATTTGCCGATATCTCCGGCCGTCTTGGTGCATCTGCGTGTCGGTATTGGCCGTCCGTCGCCAGCGTCGCCTCATTCCAGCAGGACATCGCCCATGAGGGCCGATTTGCCGATGCCGTGGTCGGATGCGACCGCAATCTGCAGCGGCTGAAACCGCGTTGCGGGATCGCGAATGATTGTAAAAATATCCCGTCGTTACAGAGCGAGTGATGCCGCGCCAGCATATCCAGCGCCCGCAACCGGTCCGCCCGCTTGATCTTCGCCGCATGCACCACCTCCCCCTTGCCCTTGGCCGAGGTGCCGATCTCCAGCCCCACAACGCTTACCGCCGTCCGCTCATCCCACTCCGAAGGCGCCTTCAGCGGCGCCTGGTCATCGAACACGTCACGGACATCACCAAACGCGACGTAGGCAATGGCGACAAGCACCCACTCGGCGGAAGTCTCCATCTCGGCAAGACGTGGCGCTAAGGCTCTCTCAATCTCCGCCCGCACAGCCTCATTCGCATCAAGCGATTGCCATTGGCACGCGACTTTCCGCTATACCCCGTCCGCACCGCCGCGTGCTTCGCATTCAAATCCTTCAGATATTCCGCCACATACAGGCGCTGCTTCGGCGTCAGTTCTGCCATTGGTGATCGTGCCCTCGAAGAGAGGGCGATGGTAGCGGGCGATGGTGGCAAGGTGAAAAGCGCGCCGCGGGGAAGGCCCTACGAAGCCAGACCTCTGTCCCTGTTGTAAATCTCCCCCGGAGTCGGCTCTCTGGTCACAATCGTGCCGTCGGAAAGCCGGCGACGCATGACATTGCCGTGCCAATGCCATTCTCCGGATACGCCAGCGAAAAACAGCGCACGAAGCGCCTCGACCACGCGGCTCCACACCGATGGCTTCGGACGTTGAAAACTGATCGTTGTCATTTTGTCTTTGCTCCCCTTCAAAATTATTCTCTGCCGATCGCGCACGTCACGTTTCTCTCTTCCCGGAGGGTGCCCGATCAACATGGATTGGAATGATCCAGCCGCGCCAATATGCGCAATGCCTCAATTCGATCCGGCTCCCAGAAGGTCAGCCTGAGCCGGCCTACATCCGAATCCAGGGAGAACGCCTCGCGGGCCAGCCCGATCTCGGCAAGCCTCATGCGTATGGAGTCGAGATCGGTCATGCCACCCAGCGGCTCCATGATGATGTATTGCGTCGGTTGCGCCATGTGGAAGACCCTTATCTCAGAGTATTTGCCGGCGTACGAAAACAGAAACAGCAACACGGCTCAAGGAAAGTCTTAATATCTGGTTACCAAACGAAGTTAAGACTTCGTTACACATGAGGTTGACCGCCGTATTAATATTGAACATCGGAAACCGCTCTATGATTTCAAGAGAGATTGCTATGGCGTCAACGTCCTTCGATGACATCCAATGACGATATCCCTGGCACCCGTGTCAGACCCCGGCCCGCGCCAGCCTCTCGCTCAGCGCCTCCCAGCCCGTTGATTTCCCCTGTCGTTATAGAGCGAGTAGTGCTGCGCCAGCGGCCTGCTGTGTAGCTCTAGCAAATCAGCCGGTAGCGATGCGCTGCAGGAGTAATTTGACATTGCAATTTTCGAAGAGCTTTATTATCGCCACCAAGGAAACGTCCTGTATCTTTTGTGAGATTTAAGCATCGGGGTGTCGATTGCGGGAGCCTCAGCTAGACGGATTACGAGCGATTGCACTTCTGTCAGTGTTTTATTCTCATTTCTGGCAAGAAAGCTCGAACCTTGGCCACATCGGAGTTCGGTTCTTCTTTGTGTTGAGCGGATTCCTCATCACAAACATTCTGTTAGACGTCAAGGGACACGATAATCACACGGCTGGTATAACTGTGTTCTTCGCGCGAAGAGCAGCGAGAATTTGGCCACCCTACTTCCTGACGCTGGGATTTTGTTGGCTGGCAGCAGGCCCGTTACGTCTCCCGATGATGCAGGAGTCGTTGCCGTGGCATGCATTGTTCCTCTCCAACATCTGGTATGCAACGCACGGGTCCGAGCCTTGGGCGCTAGGGCACCTTTGGACACTTGCAGTCGAAGAGCAATTCTACCTGATTTGGCCTTTTGTGATCCTGGCGTTGCCGTCCCGTCATTTTCTGAAATTATGCGGCGCACTTGTTTCCTGCACCGTACTCTACCGCGTTTGCGCATTTGCCCTCGGCAAGGTTGATGAAGCCAATGCGCTGCCTTTCGATTCAATCGATGCTTTGGCGGCCGGTGCCGCTTTGTCGTTCCTGTCTGCAGAAGGGTGGAGCGCTCCGCGATGGCTCCTCTGGTTGTCAGTACCGGTCGGTTTGGCTGGATCTATCATGCAAATCGCTTTTGACTTGGGAAACCTCGTTCAATGGGTCGTCCTCGAGGCCGCCCTCGTCTTGCCGCTGGCCGCAATCGTGGCAGTGGCCTCAAAAGGGCAGTTTCTCAAAATCCTTGCGAACAGATCTCTCAGCGGCTTGGGCCGGATCAGCTACGGCGCCTATCTCTTCCATCTTCCGGTCTGGGCGGTTCTTTTTGCATTGAGCGCCCGTTTTGGCGTCGGTGACTTCTTCTCGCGCGGCCCGCTTACGATGCTCGTCGCTGGATCGTTATCCGTACTCACCGCTTTGGTATCGTGGATCATGGTGGAGCGCCCAGTGATGGCTTGGTCGAAAAGGCTGACGAGCCGGCTGGCTGCCGCATGATCGGATAGCCGAAGGGCCAGGCGTATGCCCGACGGATGGTGTCGCACGCTGGTGCCATCAATGTCGCGCTTTCGACGCACATGCCGCCCCCCGAACGAGCCGTCCGACATTGAGCTCCGATAAGAGTAAAGTTCGTCTGCGCCGCGTCGTCGGTGCGATCTTCTCAGACATTCCCGCCCATTGGCGGTGGCGAAGCTGTCCAGCGTTTTAGGACCGGTCGGTTCCTGACGTCCGGTAGTGGTGCACAGGCCTATTATGTTAGCAAAAACGCACATACGCCGCCTCATTCCATCCCAAAATGAAACCTATTCCCTTCCGCTGCGTTACCCCCTCGATACATCCGTTGACCCAAGGTGAGTAAAATGAACAGATTCGCCATCATTGCCCTGTCGATAGCGACGGCCTTCTCCGGAATGCCGGCCTCGGCAGGCCCGGCCTTCGTGCCGAGCCCGGTCCAATCGGCGGCGCAGCCGGTACCAGGAAATACCGGTGCCCGCATCATGACCGTCGGCTGCAATAACTTCACAAACTGCCCGGGTCAGTTCGGTAATAATCGCAGGTGGTATCGCAACCGTCACCACTACCGCGACCGGGATTATTATCGCGACGACCGTTACGGCTCGTATCGACGCTACGATCGCGGCTGGCGCCATAATGACAACACCGGCGCCATCATAGGCGGTCTGGCGGCCGGCGCCCTCATCGACGGCATCATTGCCTCGCAGCCGCGGGCCTATACCTCGCAAGGGTACAGCTCACATGCCGATTATTGCTACTCCCGCTATCGGTCCTACCGCGCCTATGACAATACCTACCAGCCGAACTACGGCCCGCGCCGCCAGTGCCGCTAGTCTGACCTATCCATCAGAGCAAGCCTCGCATGAAATGCGGGGCTTTTTTGATGGCCGAAAGCCCGTTGCACGGCTTCCAATCGCCAGTGGGGCGTGTTTGTCTGCGCGAGTGGGGGGCGCACACTTGGTTAGGCGACGCGAACCTAGGTGCTAGATGACGTCTGGAGAAACAGCAAAGTCCGCCGGCCGCGTCGTCCTGCTGCAGCCGGATCTGGAAAACCTGTCGGGTTTCGAAGCGGCGCTTGCCGCCGGCTGGTCTCCCGATCCGCGCCGCGCGGGCGATGAGGCCCATGTTCACGGCGAGCTTCAGCGGCTGCGCCAGAACAGATTAGGGTTTCTCCACGATCTCATTCCTGATGGTAGACAGCGGGCTGGATCCGGATCGCCGCCTCTCACCACCCGTCTGTTCTGGATCTGGGACGGCGAATTCTGCGGCAGCATCAGCCTCCGCTTTCAAGCGGGCACCGAGGAGCTGCCGCCCGAGGTGTCTGGCCATGTGGGATATTCCGTCGTACCGTGGAAACAGCGCAATGGCCACGCGACCACCGCGCTGAGCCTTCTGATGGCTGTGGCATCGAAGGAAGGCCTCGACCGCCTGGTCGTCCTCTGCAACGAGGACAACGACGCCTCGCGGCGGGTGATCGAGCGCAATGGCGGCGAATTGTTCATACGCGGCCCGCATCCCTCCGACAGGCCCGATCAGATCAAACTGTATTTCTGGCTGAGGCCCGGAACCGCCAGCTGAAATGAAGCGCGACGGAATTCCAGACGGACGGAGCACAGGCCTTGCCCGCCTTTGCTCCGTCCGTCCCGTCAGCCTGGGGCGGGCTGAGTGCTGGTCGCGGGGCAGTCGGCGCCGCCGCACATCGTCTCTCAATAGGTCGCGGCCGGTTTCGGCTTCTTCTCGGTCCATTGCGGCGGCGCGCCGTATTTGGCAGCCACAGCCCCCATCAGTCCGGGCGGTCGGCCGAAGGCGTCGCAGGCGGCGTATTTCGGTTTTCCGCCGAGCCACGATTTCATCCGCTGCCCCGATGGCAGCGAGATATCCAATCCCTTCGGCTCCTTGCCTTTGATCAGCATGCGGGAAAACTCGCTGCTGAATTTCGAAGCCAGGCTATAGGCGTCGCCGACTTCGGAAACGCGGGGGTTGTTCTGCAGCGAGTTTGCCCCGCGCGACCAGACGATGGCCGCCCGCTGCACGCCACCGCTGTCGACGGCTTCCGCCTCGACCGCCAGTCCGCCCAGGCCGGCCGGCAGCCGCGGCACGCCGACCGGCAGCACGAAACCGGTGCCGACGGTCACGACGGTCGAAACACCGGCCATCGCCTTGTTGGTCGGCACAATGTCGGTGACGACCGAGCGGATTGTCAGGTCCGCCGGCTGGCCGGCTGAGACCAGCTGATATTTGTCGCTGAGCGAAATGCAGAGCGCCCGGTCCAGCGCGTTCGCCACCATCACGCGGTCGGCGTCCGATTTGACGCGGGTCGCGGCGTTGAAGGCGAAGGTCGTCGGCACGATGCTCACCGTCTTTGCCGGGCTAAGGCGCGTCCCATCGACATAGACGCGCGATTTCGACAGCTTGCCCTTCGGCGCGCCGAGATTGCCATAGGAAGAAAGCGTGCCGGCCTCCTTCAGTGGCACCGAGCTGCAACCGGCCGCGGCCATGGCGAGCGCCAAGGGCAGTGCGAGAGACAAGCCTCTCGACGCCAATGGGAAGGAAAATGGGAATGGATTGCTGCGCACGCTGTCTGGCCTCCGTCGCCGATAGCGCATAACCCCGAAAATCGAAATCGATTTTCGGAAAGGATCATGCGCAGTTTAAAGTGCTAGAGCGTCCTAGCGCGTCTTGTCGGACGCGCGGCGCTCTAGTGTCGGGCGAAAGTGGCGGTCGACAATTGCCGCAACATTACAGATCGCTTCCTAGAGCCTTTCCTGATCAGAACCAAGGTGGATTCTACTCAAGCAGGCCTGACCTATGCGAGTTCGATCGTCACCCGCGTTCCGGCAGCACTGCTCTCGATGCTGACCTCGCCGCCATGGTTTGCGGCGACCTGTTTGACGAGGCTGAGGCCGAGACCGGCGCCCCTGCTTTTCGGGGTGACGCGATAAAAGGGCTCGAACACCAGCTCTCGATTTTCGGCCGGAATACCCGGCCCTTCGTCGGCGACACTGATCCGGCCGCCGCCGGAAGGCGAGCGCGATACCGAAACCGTGATCATCCCCCTGTTGCCGCCGTGGTCGATGGCGTTGCGCACCAAGTTGCTCATCGCCCGCGGCAGGGCGGAAGGGCTGCCCCGGCGTTCAAGGCTCTCCGCCTCGCATAGAAATGAGATTTGATAGCCGTCGGCAATCGCCAGCGGCGCGAGATCGGCAACGACCGTTCGGGCGACTTCGACGAGATCGATCGTTTCGTGCAGATCGATCGCCTGATTGTTACGCTCGAAATCGAGCAGTTGTTCGGCAGTCTCGGCGAGGCGCGCGACGTCCTCGAGCAATCGCCTGCGGTCCTGGCCCTCGGGTGTTCCGTCGATCCGCGTCTGCATGATCGCGATCGGCGTCCTGAGTTCATGCGCGGCATCGATAAGGAAGTGTTGCCGTTTGCGGAATTCATTTTCCAGCCGGTCAAGCGCCTCGTTGAAGGCAATCACCAGCGGGGCCACCTCCTTGGGGATGCCGTCCAGAGGCAGGCGTGCATCGTAGCGGCGAGGTTCGATCTCCGATGCCTTGCGGGCAACCTCGCTGACACTGGCCAGGGCACGCCTGACAATTCGCGGAACGGCAAGAAAAACCGCCGGCAAGGCGACGGTGAGCAGCGAGACATAGATCGGATAGACGGCGCCCATAAGGACAAGAACGGGCCAACCCTTGTCGGCGACGCCGCCAAACAGAACTCGGAGCTCGCCTATGGCAGTCTCCACGTTTTCAACGGACGCGATCTCGTTGGTGCCGACCGATCCCCTGATGTCTGCGCCCTGGAACAAATGGGTGAGATGCGCAAGTTCACTATAGGCTGCAGGAATGGCGCCATAGGATACCGAAGAACCGTTCGTCGTGGCGGCGACATACCAAAGCCCGTCATACTGCTCCTTGAGCGACGCCAGCTCTGGCGTATCTCGTATTTCAAGCTGGCCCTGCGCATCGAGCGCGACGGCCCGGGCCAGTACCGCGGTGACATGATCCTCCAGCGCGACGTTGGGAGAAAGGATCGTCGCACCATAAACACAGAGACCGAAGATCACCGCCGCCACCACGGCGACGAAGACAATGCTGAGTTGCCAGCTCAGCCGCCACCAAAGCGACGGATTGGTGAATTGCGCCTTGGTCATCATTCTTCCTTCATGAGGTAACCGACGCCGCGAATATTATGGATCGCGACGCCGGCGCCGGCATCGATCAGCCGCTTGCGCAGCCGCGATATATGCGCGTCGAGCGCGTTCGACTGGATTTCCTCTTCGTAGTTGTAGACAGCCGCTTCCAGCGTCGAGCGCAGCACGGTCTTCTCCTTGCGCCTTGCGAGTGCCGCCAGCACCAGAAGTTCGCGCCGGGGCAGGTCCAGCGGCACGGCATCGACGGTGACGCTCAGATGCAGCGGGTCGATCACCATCCGTCCGGCAGTGATCTTGAGTTCGGCCAGTTCAGGCGATCGCCGCAGCACGGCTCTCAACCGCGCCATCAGCTCCTCGACCAGGAACGGCTTGCCGAGATAGTCGTCGGCCCCGAGGTCGAGGCCTTCAATCCGCTCCTTCGGTTCGTTGCGCGCCGTCAGCACGATGATCGGCGTATCCTTGCCCGTCCGCCTGAGTTCCGGAATGAAGCTCAGCCCCTCCCCGTCAGGCAGGCGCCGGTCAAGCAGGATCGCATCGTAGAGGTTCTGCCGCGTCAACTCGACGGCGTCTGCCAGATGCATCGTGTGGTCGGTGACGATCCCATGTTTGCCGAGCGCGGCCGACAGCGCCTCGGCCAGCTCCCTCTCATCCTCTATCATTAGTATCCGCATCGCCCGTCCATTGTTTCGCTCTCCCCCTCTGTCCGCCACAAGGGTTGCGGCAGCATTGCGGAGCTTGCAAGGCAGCCGGTCATGCTGCTGCAATTGTTGAGGTCCAGCACAAAGAATATTCGCGGCAGCTGGAGATCAAGATGATCCGACCTATCCTTCGTCTCCTGACGAGACACTTCCTCTCCGCCTTCATCCTCGCCGCACTGCTCGCAGCCCCACTCGTCATTCTGCACACGCTTCACGACAAATCGGCGTTCGAGAGCGGCCTTCTGATGGAGGTTCGATGATGGAGAGGCGAGCCTCAGGCAGTCTCGGCGTCTGCCCTGCAATAGGCCGAGAATGCGTGAAGATAGGCCTGCACCCTGGAACGGTTCTCCGCTGTCTCGATGCTTCGAAGCACCTCGGCTGGATCCAGTTTCATCAAAGGGAGCCGGAGGAAGATATCCTCCGCGAAACGGTCGGTGATGGTCGCAAGAACGGTGCGAAGACCTGCCAGCATGTCATCACCTCGATGCGAGGCGTGCAGCAAGGCGATCGGCTTATGAACGATCTCATCTCCCGATACGAGCCAGTCGATCGCATTCTTGAGGCCGCCGGGTATGGATCGCACATATTCCGGGCTGGCAATGATCACCCCGTCGCTCTTGGCGATCACATCTATGAAATCCCGCACCGCCTCCGGTAGAGATTCTCCCTCGAGGTCAGGCGAGAATACCGGCAACCGTCCGACGCCATCGAAGATCGAAAGCTCGATATCACTGGGCGCTATGGCACGGATCGCCCGCAGCATAGCCGTATTGGTGGAATTGAGCCGGGCGCTGCCGGATATTGCGAGAATCCTCATGATCTTAACAGGAATCGATTGATCATGTCTGTCAACGCAAAAGGCCAGGTTCGATTGAGTAACGCGAAAAAAGCGACTTTTGCTTGAACTGGCCGAACCCCGCGTTAGCCTGGATGCTGCTGCCGAATCGGCTGGAATTACCCTCGAGGAAATACACATGACGGCTTTGATCGAGGCACGGGGCGTCAGCAAACGCTTCCGGCAGCACAAGCGATTTCCGGGCTTGCTGGGCGCGCTGAAGACGTTGGTGACCAACGAATATACGGAAGTCCTGGCCGTTTCCGACATTGGTTTCGACATCGCGGCGGGCGAAGCCGTTGGCTATCTCGGCCCCAATGGCGCCGGCAAATCCACGATGATCAAGATGATGACTGGCATCCTGGTGCCGAGCGCCGGCACGCTCTCGGTGCTCGGCCGGACGCCGCATCTCAAGCGGATGGACAATGCGCGCGAGATCGGCGTTGTCTTCGGCCAACGCAGCCAGCTGTGGTGGGACCTGCCGTTGGTCGACAGTTTTACCTTGCACCAGCGCATCTATGATATCCCCGTCGCGCGTTATGCGGATAATCTCCGGCGATTCAGCGAATTGCTCGACTTGACGCCCTTTCTCGACCGCGCGGTGCGCCAGCTGAGCCTCGGTCAGCGCATGCGCGCCGAGATAGTGATGTCACTGCTGCACGACCCCAAGATCCTCTTTCTGGACGAACCGACCATCGGTCTTGATGTGGTCGCCAAGGATGCGGTTCGGCGCTTTCTCGCCGAGATCAACCGCGAGCGCGGCGTCACCATCATTCTCACCACCCATGACCTGCAGGACATCGAGACCATCTGCCCGCGGCTGATCATGGTCGATCACAGCAGGCTTATCTTCGACGGCGAGTTGAAGAGCCTGCGCGCGGCATTGGGCTCTGCCCGGCGGCTGACACTCGAATTTGCCAGTGACCCTGGACCGCTGCCATTGCGCACCGCGGCTCTCGTCAGCGACGAGGGCTTGCGCAAGAACTATCTCATCGAGCGTGAAGACATCTCGCTGGTCGCAGTCCTGTCGGAGGTCGGCAGCGGCCGCGACCTCAAGGACGTGGCGCTGCACGAGCCCGACATCGAAGAGGTCATCCGCACCTTCTACCAGCGCCGCAACGCCGCCCAGCGTAGCAATGCCAAGGCCCAGGCATCATGAGCGCCTATTTCGCCTTCGCACGCAGTTCCTTCCATTCGCAACTCGCCTACCGCAACGGAGTATGGGCCAATATCTTCGGCAAACTCGTGCAGGTTTTCGCGCGTGTCGCCATCTGGCAGGCGGCCTATTCCGGCGTCGGCGCAATCGTGGTCGACGGGGTCTCCCTGCAGCAGATGGTGACCTATGCGCTGCTCGGCGGCGCTGTGATGGGCGCAACCCGCCCCGAAAGGATCATCGGCGAGATCGGCCGGTCGCTCAAAACAGGCGATGTCGCAGTCTGGCTGCTCAAGCCCTTATCCTATCCGCTCTATCTCTTCGCCAACGAATGCGGCAGCTTTGGTTATCGCCTGATGACCCAGGTCATTCCGACCGTCGCCTTCACCGCGTTGTTTTACGGCATGCTGCCGCCGGCAAGCCTGTTCGATGGCCTGATGTTCATCGCCTTCTGGGCGCTATCCTTTACGCTGCTGTTCCTGATGTCGGCGCTCTTCGGCCTCGTCGCCTTCTGGCTGATGACAAGCTTCTCGCTGGACTGGATCCTGGGCGCCCTTCTGCAATTGTTCTCGGGCCTGCTGATACCGTTCTGGTTCTTCCCCGAACCGCTGGCTGCGATTGCCCGCCACCTGCCCTTCGCCTGGGTGGTCTATTATCCCAATGCCGTCTATCTCGGCAGGCTTTCTACCGCCGATGTCTGGCTCCATCTCGGCCTGGGCCTTGCCTGGGCCGCGTTGTTCCTTGCCGGCGTCCTCTGGCTGTGGCGCCGGGCCTCCGGCCGCATCACCGTGCAGGGAGGTTGATCGTGCTCATACATCACCTGCGCGTCCTTCCGCTGCTGGTCCGGATGCATGTCCGCTCCCAGATGGAATATCGCGGCGCCTTCTGGCTCGACCGTCTTGCGCAGATCCTTTCCTATGGCAGCGTCTTCGCCACCATCGGCATCCTGCTCGCCCGCTTCGACACGCTTGGCGGCTGGACCTGGCCGGAGCTTGCGCTGCTGTTCAGCTTCCAGTTGCTGGCTTATTCGCTCGGCGCCGCGATGAGTTTCGTGCAACTGCGCGATCTCGAAGAACTGGTGCGGCTCGGCACTTTCGACACACTGTTGGTCAAGCCTTTCAGCCCCTGGGCCTATCTGGTCTTTTCCGGCCTCAATATCGGCTATACCGGCCACGTCATCCTCGCGGTGGTGCTGATGGGCTGGGCGGTCCTGTCCGTCGACTTCGCCTGGTCGGTCTGGTCCGTGTCGTTCCTCGTTGCTGCGCTCATCAGCGCAACGCTGCTGACCGCTGCCCTTATTACCATGATCGGCGCCACGGCGCTGATCTGGGTACGCTCCAACCACCTGTTCTCGATCTTCTTCGGCTTTTGGGAATTGACGCGCTACCCGCTCAACATTTTCCCCGGCGGCATACAAACCATCCTCATAACCGCGGTTCCGCTCGCCCTGACCAGTTCCGTCCCTGTCGGCGCCCTGCTCGGCAAGCCCATCCCGATCCTCGGGAATTGGGCCGGGCCAGCATCTCTTGTGGCCGGCCCAATTTGGGTGTTGATAGCAATCGCTCATTGGCGCTACGCCACAGGCAAATACCAGGGCGCCGGAGGCTGATCGGGCTGACTACTTTCCTGTATATTCAGAATGCCTGTGACAACGATCTCGCGCGAACCTCTAGGAATGCCGCCGTCAGCTTCGCCAGTACGGGCGAGATGCATGTTCCGTTGGCGCCACCGATCGGATCGACGATGTGGATCTGCCTGAGATCGTCCATGAACTCGTCCCAGAGCGGCGGCCCGCCTTCTTCGAGAAGCTGCGCGCGGATGCTCAGTTCCTCGCTCACAGGTAGATGGCGCCGCCCCCAAGCGCCGATCATGGCGAAGACGGGAACGAGCTGAATCGCCGGCTCCAGGAGGCTGTAGATCGCTTTCTGACTGTGGCTCGGATCGTCCCGCTTGCTGATGAACCCTAGCGAAAGCAGACGCTTCAGCCTGGCGGCGAGAATGTTGGAGGCGATCCCCTCCTCCGAATGAGTCAGAAGATCGCGGAAATGGCGGCGATTGCCAAACATGATGTCCCTGATGATGATGAGGCTCCACCGATCGCCCAGCACTTCCATCGTCAGGTTGATCGGGCAACCCGACCGCAGTTCGATATCCACGATATTCTCCTATTAAAAACTGGTTGCAATATAGGATCACTTATGCGACAACGCAACCAGTTTCAAATTGCAATCATATGGAGGAGAGCATGCCCAAGGTTCGTGTCGCAGCATTTTCCCTTTCCGTAGATGGTTTCGGCGCCGGGCCGGAGCAAAGCATGAGCGATCCGCTGGGCAAGCGGGGGACGGAGATGTTCGAATGGTTTTTCCGCACCCGCACCTTCCGCGCGATGATCGGAAAGGACGGCGGTTCTGAAGGCGTTGACGAGGATTATGCGGCTCGCGGCATGGCCAATTTCGGCGCCTTCATTCTCGGGCGCAACATGTTCGGCCCCATCCGCGGCGAGTGGCCGGATGACGCCTGGAAAGGCTGGTGGGGACCGAACCCGCCCTATCACGCGCCGACCTATATCCTGTCGCATTATCCCCGCGAACCGATCGTCATGGAGGGCGGCACGACGTTTCACTTCGTCACCGGCGGCATCGAGGAAGCGCTTGACAAGGCGGTGGCTGCGGCCGGCGACAAGGACGTGAAAATCGGTGGCGGCGTCAGCACCGTCCGCCAATATCTGCAGGCTGGCCTGATCGACGAATTGCATTTCGCCATCTCGCCGGTCGTCCTCGGCAAGGGCGAAGCGATGTTCACGGGCATCGACCTACCGGCCCTCGGCTTCCGTGTTGCCGAGCATGTCGCAACCGAACACGCCACGCATATCGTGCTCGCGAAATAAACGCGCCCCGGTCGGTATCCTAGGCGCGTCCAGATGGAATACCTCGGCCGCATCGAAGGCGTCCGCAACATCAAGACGAAAATCCCATTGCAGAAGATCAAACAATCCTGGCAGGTGACCCGCTCACGGCCGCCTGCCGGGATCGTTCGGCTGTCACCAAGCCGTGTCAAAATGGCCGTGGTATTGCCGCGGAATGAGCGTAGAGTAAACGCCATCGGAACATCGACACGACCGCTTGAGAGACCATAGGTGCTCTTGCCGCTTCATGGAGGGTACGAAGATGCTCCTGTCGCTCATCTCGCTCAATGATGATGAAATAACCATCGTCACCGATGCCGTTCGGCAATGGTGCTGCGAGAGGAAGCTCGACATCGACAGCATCGAAGGACGCCACGCCATCACCGTCGCCGTCGATCTCGTCCAGATGAACACCGACTGCGACAGGCTTTTTGCCGCGCTGTCGAAGCAACTGGACCACCAGTAGGACCTACTCCATCCATTGAGGCACCATAGCATTCTGCGATGACAGGCGCTGGAATGCAGCGCTTTCGCTTGCCATCCCCTCACACCGCCACCTCGCGCCAGCGCCCCGGAGTACCAGGGTGTTGGGAGCACCGGGCCCAATGGAGCGCAGCCGGAACATCATGCCCCGTCCCGGCCAGCCCCAAGCTGTTCGAGGTAGGCACAGAACATATCGGCCATGGCGTCGGCATAGGCGTCGATCTCGGCAGCGCTTCGGGGTGCCTCCGAGAACTGCTTGCCCACCGTGCCGAGCGTCGTGGTGATCAGGTCGCCGGCAAGGGTCCGGGTCGCCTCCGGCGCGTAGGGTAAAGCCTCCTGCATGAATAGCTCGACGATGCGGTCCCCCGATGCCCTCGCCGCCTGCGCCTCCGGCGCATCGCGATAAAGGGGTGCTGCGTCATGGAGCGCCACACGCATCGCCGCCTCCTCGCACTCCGAGCGGAGGAAGGCATGGACGAGGCGGCGCAGCCGTTCGAGCGGCGGCCTTTGCGCATCGGCGAGGATGCCGCCGAGCATGTCCGTTGTCTGCCGCCATTCGTCGCTCTGCAGCCGGAAGAGGATCGCCGCCTTGTTGGGGAAATACTGGTAGAGCGATCCGATGCTGACGCCCGCCCTTTCGGCCACCCGCGCCGTGGTGAAGCGTTGCGCGCCTTCCCGCGCCAAAACCTGAGCAGCGGCATCCAGGATCGCCGCCACGAGTTCCGCCGAGCGGGCCTGCTTGGGCTGTTTTCGCGAGGAAATCCGGGCTCTTGGGCGATCGGTCATGGCAGCGCTCCGCAATGCGAATAGCAGATGCGACGAATTACTCGTATTTTTCACTCCACACAAGAACCTGTCACCAAGGAGATATGACATGACGACACTGACCACCGCCCCGCTGGCGCCCCTGCTCGATGGCCTATTCGAAGAGGCCGCCACGGCGACGAGCCCGGCAATGTCGGCCCTGTCAGGTGATGAGCGAATGCGCCTGATCGGCAGCAAGACCGAATATCTCGACCTTTACGGGCGCCTCAGGGATCTCTGGCTTCCCGTCTCCAGGGAGGCCGGCGCGCTGCTCTACATGCTGGCGCGAAGCAGCCGCGCACGTACGATCGTCGAATTCGGCACATCCTTCGGCATCTCGACCCTCCATCTCGCAGCCGCGCTGCGCGACAATGGCGGCGGCCGGCTGATCACCAGCGAGTTCGAGCCGTCGAAGCTGGTCCGCGCCCGCGCCAACCTGACGGCCGGCGGCCTCATCGACCTCGTCGAGATCCGCGAAGGCGATGCCCTTAAGACCCTGAGCACCGATCTCCCGGAGACGATCGACCTGCTCTTCCTCGATGGCGCCAAGGCGCTCTATCGCGATATCCTGGAACTGGTCGAAGACCGCCTGAGGCCAGGCGCCCTTATCGTCGCCGACAATGCCGACCTCTGCCCGGAATACCTCGCCCGCGTACGCTCGCCCGCAGCCGGCTACCTCTCGACGCCATTCGAAGAAGATATTGAGCTGTCGATGCGGACCTGATGATCCCAGGCTGTCGCCCGCCCCAACGCATAGCGGCGGCGGGCGACAGCCCGTTTCATCGGCGCATCTTCATCTCGGAACCGCGCCGTAGCGCAGCCCATCGACCAGCAGGGAAACCATGAGCCGGGCATGTTCAGGCCCTTGGGCGTAGGCGTGCATGCTGAGGCTCGCAGCCGCATTCAGAAGATCCTCGGCAGCGATATCGGTGCGCACCTCGCCGGCGGCAGCGGCGGCGTCGAGAAGCGAGCGAAGGGCGGGATGCAGTCGCTGCTGGAAGTAGGCGGGTAAGGGATCGAAGGCCGGGTTGCCGGAGTGCAGGGCCGCCGCAAGCCCGCGCTTGGCCGCGATGAAATCCACGAACCGCTGCATCCATCTGGCCAGTGCCTCGCCCGGCGCATGTTCGGCTGCAAGGATCGGCGCGGCGTCGGCGCAGGCATCGATTTCGCGGCGGAAGACAGCGACGACAAGATCGGAACGCTCGGGGAAATGCCGGTAGACGGTGCCGATGCCGACGCCGGCCTTCTCCGCAATCTCGCGCACTGGGGCGTCGACGCCAGAGGTCGCAAATACCGCCATTGCCGCCTGAAGCAGTCCGTCGAGATTGCGTTTGGCGTCGGCGCGCACGGGCTTCTCCGCTCTTTCCCCAGCTCGCCGGCCGTCCTCCTGCTCTTTTCTCTCGTCGCTCATCATTCACTCACTTGCGAAACGGAACATTGTTCCGTATATAAACGGAATGCGGTTCCGCTTATGTAACATGGCGTGACGGTGTTGGCCACATCGACGCGCACGAAGTCCGCCTCCCCAATAAAAGGAACAGACCATGCAATACCGCACGCTTGGAAGAACCGGCATCAAGGTCAGCCCCTATTGCCTCGGCGCGATGATGTTCGGCGCCGCTGGCAATCCCGACCACGAGGATTCGATCCGGATCATCCACAAGGCGCTCGATGCCGGCATAAACTTCATCGACACCGCCGATATCTACAGCCGCGGCGAATCCGAGGAGATCGTCGGCAAGGCGCTCAAGGGACGGCGCGACGACGTTGTGCTCGCCACCAAGGCGCATCTGCCGATGGGCGACGACCCGAACCGGCAGGGCAATTCACGCCGCTGGCTGACTCGCGCGGTCGAGGATTCGCTCCGCCGCCTGCAGACCGACCATATCGATCTCTACCTGATCCACCGGCCAGCCCCCGATACCGACATCGAGGAGACGCTGTCTGCACTCACCGACCTCATGCGGGCGGGAAAGGTGCGGGCGCTGGGATCGTCGACCTTTCCCGTTTCGGAAATCGTCGAGGCGCAATGGGTTTCCGAGCGCCGCGGGCTGGCCCGCTTCCGCGTCGAGCAGCCGCCCTATTCGATCCTCAACCGCGGTATCGAACGCGAGGTTCTGCCCGCCTGCGAGCGTTACGGAATGGGTGCGATGGTGTGGAGCCCGCTGGCGATGGGCATGCTCACCGGCAAGTATCGCAAGGGTGCACCGCAACCCGAAAGCGCCCGCGCCAAACGCTTCCCCAGGCAGATGAACGACGAGCGCCGGCTGGACGCGGTCGAACGGCTCATCCCGCTCGCGCAGCAGGCAGGGCTTTCGCTGGCACACATGGCGATGGCCTTCGCTATCGCCCATCCCGCCGTCACCTCGGCAATCATCGGCCCGCGCACGATGGAGCACTTCGACGATCTGCTTGCCGGCGCCGGGGTGAGCCTGACGGACGAAATCCTCGACCGGATCGACGCGATCGTCCCGCCCGGCACCGACACCGGCCCGCTGGAGGCAGCCTACAACCCGCCTGCGGTAACGCAGCCCAACCTGCGCCGCCGCCCGATAACAGAGCGCTTCGCCGCCTGATCCTCAGGGGGCGAGGCCCGGTCCTGCGAAGCAGGAGCGATCGATCCAGTGAATCGATCGCAGAGCCGAACGCCCTGAGCCATGCGAAGGGCCAGGCAGCGGCGCCTTCCTCCCTCCTTCCTGTGCTCGCGACAGGAAGGAGGGAGGAGAATGGGGAACATCTGCTATCACCTTGACTGGTGTTCCGTTTCAAATTGCCGAAGGGCCAAAAACACGGATGTTCGCACGATCGACATTTGGGCAGCACAAAGTGACCTTCGCTTAAAGGCGCTTCTCAAAGAACGTGTCCGGGTATGGGTCATCATTGAAACGGTCGATCTCGCTCCAGCCAGTTCCGCGATAAAGCCGTGTTGCCTCGGGCAGAGCGCTATTCGTATCCAGACGCAGGAGCTTGATGGACAGCTCGCGCGCGATGTTCTCGGCGGCCGTCATAAGGCGCGTTGCGAGCTCAAGGCCACGCGCGGATGGGGCGACCCAGAGCCTTTTGATCTCCGCGACTTCACCGCCATTGCCCTTCAGCCCGACACAGCCGATCGGCAGGCCATCCGACATGGCCACCAGGAACGCACCGTGCGGACGGATCATATCCTTGGCGTCGGGATCGCGAGAAAGCGCCACATCGAAACCCTTCTCGAAGCGGCGTGCAAGTTCGCCGTAGTATTCGTTAAGACAATAGCTGGCGTCCTCGTGCCGAGGGTCTTTCTCCTCGAGCACGATCTGCTCACGTCTCAGCGAGGAAGCGACGATATCCATGGCGCGCAGCAGTTCGTCCGGGCGACGATGGCGCGCCAGAAGCGATTTCGCCTGCGCATTGGAAAGCGCTTCATAAGCCAGAAACTCGGAACGGCCGGTTTCAGTCAGCCTGGCAACGCGGCGACGCGCGTCCTGCGGGTTCGACACCGTCTCGATAAGCCCCTCCTCTTCCAGACTGCGCAGCAGACGGCTCATCAAGCCAGAGTGAAGACCGAGATAATCGCGGATCACCGCAACATCCGATTGCCCCCGGCCGATCGAATTGAGGACGCGGGCAACACCCAGCGGACGGCCGCGTCCGAGGAAAGACGTATCGAGAGCGCCGACTTCGGAGGTAACGGCACGGTTGAAGCGACGGACACGAGAGACAGGATCGTAGGTCATATTATCTGACTTTAGTCAGGTAATTGATCCTGTCAATTCAAAGCACTCCAATGAACAGCCCTCATCTCTATGCGATCGTCCAGAGCACGGGAAACGGCAATCGGTCCCGAAAACCCCGTCACCCCTCTCCTTCGGTCTTGGCAAGCAGCCTGGCCAGCTCTTCGAGCTCTCCGGCCGAAAGGTGCCGAAGTTCGGCCGGCGGGCGATAATGCTCCGTCAACAGCTCGTCCTTGGTGGCCGCACCCTTCCCGGTCAGTCGCACCAACTTGACGCGGCGGTCGCGTGCCGGCGTCACCCGTTCGGCAAGGCCCGCCCGCTCCAGTCGATCGACCAGCCACGTCGCGGTCGAGGCGTCGCACCCCCATCGGCGGGCAAGCGCGCTGATCGGCTCCCCCTCGTCGTGCAAAGTGAACAGCGCCCTGGAATCGTTTGGCGTCAGCCCCCTTCTCTGAAGGCTTTCCAGCCGCTGCGGCGCCGATTTCATCAACAGATCGAACATCATCCGCCACACCGAGGCGGCGGCTCTGGCATGACGGTCGGGGGCGGAAGGCATCAAATATCCTCGTAAGCGCACTTGAAAAGTAGTTTTATTACTCAAATTATCGTATCAATCAAATCTTATTGGCGACTTCCCCCGGAAAGCCCATTGCGCTTCCACCTTGCTAAGGAGCCATGCCATGCGTTCAGCCATCGCGATCCTCTTCCTGATCGAAACCTGTCTTTATGCCGTTGCCTCCCTCACCCATGCCGGGTTCGTCCTCGAAGGCCACGAACATCGGCAGGCGATGATCGCCGAAGCGGTGATATCAGCCGTCCTTCTCCTCGGCCTGATCTCGCTCAATCTTGACCGACCGTGGAGCCGAATGGCTGCGATCTCGGCCCAGTCCTTCGCCCTCCTCGGCACCCTCGTTGGCGCCTTCACCATCGCCGTCGGCGTCGGCCCGCGAACCACGCTCGACTATATAACCCATGCCGTGATGATCCTGCTCCTGGTCACCGGCCTCGCCTGGCTGGCAAGGAACCGGAACGCCTCTCCCCTAGGATAGGGATCAAGCCACGACGCCTATCCCAACGGCAGCTCGAAGCTTCGCTTCAGCGTTTCCATCGGCACGTCGGTCTTGACGCTGAGGACGCTCGGGATGCGCGTCAGGTGATCGGCCTGAAAACGCCAGTAGCTGTGCAGGTCGGCGGTGACAATCCGAAGCACGGCATCGCATTCCCCTGTCGTCAGGTAGCATTCCATCACCTCGGGAAACCGCCTGACGGCTTCGGCGAACCGGAGCGTCACCTCGGCGTCCTGGGTCTTGAACCACACGCGAGCAAAAACCGTCAGCCCCGCCCCGACCTTTGCAGGATCCAGCACGGCGACGTAGCGATCGATGATTCCGGCCTCTTCCAGCAGCCGGACGCGACGCAGGCAGGGCGAAGGCGATAGGCCTACCTCCTTCGCCAGATCGACGTTCGAAATACGTCCGTCACGCTGAAGCACGCGCAGGATATGACGGTCGATCGGGTCCAGGATGACTGGCATTTTATAGCTCCTATTGATTCCACAATGGCATAATATGCCAAACTTTCGCAATTTTACGGATGCTTCGCAAGCTCATTGCGCAGGACTTGGCCTATCGTTCCAGCATTGAGATGGAGATGGGTAAATGACGAAAATAGAAAAAATTGTGCTTTCTTATTCGGGCGGGCTGGATACCTCGATCATCCTCAAATGGTTGCAGGAAACCTACGGATGCGAGGTGGTGACTTTCACCGCCGATCTCGGCCAGGGCGAGGAGCTCGAGCCGGCACGCGCCAAAGCGGAGATGTCAGGGGTCAAGGACATCCGTATCGTTGATCTGCGTGAGGAGTTCGTCAGCGATTTCGTCTTTCCAATGCTGCGGGCGAACGCGCTCTATGAGGGGCAATATCTGCTGGGCAGTTCCATCGCACGGCCGCTAATTGCCAAGCATCTGGTCGGCATAGCCCGGGAGGTTGGCGCGCATGCAGTTGCCCACGGTGCGACAGGCAAGGGCAATGATCAGGTCCGGTTCGAGCTGGCCGTCAATGCGCTCGACCCGTCGATTAAGATCATTGCTCCATGGCGCCAATGGAACATCCGCTCCCGCATGCAGCTTCTGGAATATGCCGAGAAGCATCATATCCCGGTGCCGAGTGACAAGCGCGGCGAGGCGCCGTTCTCGATCGACGCCAACCTGCTGCATACCTCGACCGAGGGCAAGATTCTCGAAAATCCGGCGGAGGTCGTGCCCGATCATGTCTATCAGCGCACGGTCGATCCCGTCGACGCTCCCGACACGCCCGAGATCATCACCATCGGTTTCGAGAGGGGCGATCCGGTTTCGGTGAACGGCAAGTCCATGACACCGGCCGCATTGCTGACCGAACTCAATGGACTGGGCGGCCGGCATGGCATCGGGCGGCTCGATCTGGTCGAAAACCGTTTCATCGGCATGAAGTCGAGGGGAATTTACGAAACGCCGGGAGGGACGATCCTGCTCGCTGCGCATCGCGGCATTGAATCGATCACGCTCGATCGTGCCGCAGCGCATCTAAAGGACGAGATCATGCCCCGCTACGCCGAGCTGATCTATAACGGCTTCTGGTTCGCGCCCGAGCGGGAAATGCTGCAAGCCTTGATCGACCAAAGCCAAACCTTCGTCAGCGGCGAAGTGATGGTAAGGCTCTACAAGGGAAGCGCTTCGGTCATCTCGCGCACCTCCCCCTTGTCACTCTACTCCGCCGACCTCGTCACCTTCGAGGAAAGCGCCATCGCCTACGATCATCATGATGCCGAAGGCTTCATCAGGCTCAACGGATTGCGGCTCAGGAGCTGGGCGGCCCGCAACAGCAGATGACCGCTCGATCTTCAGCGCACTAACGCTCACGACTAATGCCCCCATTGACGGCACCTTCCTTTCGTGGCTGACCGGGCAGTCAAGGCATCCACGGAGAAGCGCGAATCCAATTTCAAACGATTTTAAAAAAGCAGCTCGGCAAGCTAATCGATTTTAATTTTATCGTTAAAATTTTCTTGTTGCGGCGCACAAGAATTTAGACATTAATTTTTTCGGATGCTCAGTTTATTCGTTGGAGAACTCACATGACTGTGACATTTCCGCTAACCGAAAAGCGCGATGCGGAGACATTGCTGAAACACTTGACGTTGCACAATCTCAGCTTTCCGGGAAACTGCGTCGTGTCGCTCAAGGCGCACGTCGCCCAGGTCTCATCCTCTCATACAACAGCGCTCGGCACCGCCCGTACCGCCTGGTAGGGATTAATGTCGCCGCATCGCCGTCGACAATAGGATCGAAGCAATCCTGGCTGGATCGCCCACGCGGAGATGGATGAAGCCGAGCGCGTCGACAGCTTATCTCGCGGCAGGCAGCCCCATGCCGGCGAGCTTCAGGATATCCTCGACCTTTGCGTCGGGATCGGCGCCGGGTTCGACCTGGCCGTCTATCATCAGCAAGGCAAGGCCATGCGTCAGAGACCAGAGAAAGAGCGCGGCGTTCGGCACGTCCTCGGGCGTCAGGCGCTTTTCCAGGTCGTCCTTCATCTGCCGGTAGACCTGCATTCGCAGGGCGCGTATTGCCTCGTTTCCCTTGGAATAGGCCTGAAAACCCTCCCCGAACATCAGCCGGTAGAGACCGGGATTCGCGCGGGCAAAGGCGACATAGGCGATGCCGCCGGCAAGCAGATTGCGCCGAGGACCGGCTAGGGCGGCATCGATGCTTTCGCTGAGTTCGACAAACCCTTGTTCGGCGAGTGCTGCCGCGATGGCATCCAGGCTGTTGAAATAGTGATACGCCGCCGGAGCCGAGACGCCGGAGCGGCGACCGATCTCCCGTATGCTCAGCGCAGCCGGGCCTCCCTCCTCCAGCAGCGCCCTCGCCACGGACAGCAGCGTGGGGCGTAGGTTGCCATGATGGTAGCGGGTCGATCCGTCGTGCGTGGCCATGTCTCGATCTAATCTTTACATCGTTAAAATCATGCCCTAGCCTTCCCGCGATGACAAGGTATCCGCCGCGGTTCGGGTTCCGGCAAGCTTCCTGCCCGCGCCAGCGGCAGATTTACAGAGAAAGAGGCTTTCATGCGAGCATCGGAACCAAGCCGCACCGCGATCGGCGCGGCCGCCTATCGAGCAGCGCACCAGAGCGTGGATGGCGGCGCCATCTTCTTAGACCCCTATGCCCGCCGGATCCTCGGCGAGGAGGCCTGCGCCGAGGCAGACCTGAAAGCCCAGGACCCCTCTACACGATCCTTTCGCCTGTTTATGGCGGCGCGAAGCCGATATGCCGAAGATTGCCTTGCCCTCTCCTTTACAAGGGGAGTCAGGCAAGCCGTCATCCTCGGCGCCGGGCTCGACACCTTTGCGCTGCGCAATCCCCATGCCGGCCTGAAGGTCTTCGAAGTCGATCATCCCGCCACGCAAAGCTGGAAGCAGATGCGGCTTGACGAGACCGGACTGACGCAGAGCCTACCAACATTCGTTCCTGTCGATTTCGAACATGAGGATTTGAAAGCGCGTCTCATCGATTCCGGCCTCGAGCCCGTGACGCCGTCCTTCTTCATCTGGCTTGGCGTCGTGCCCTATCTCAGGGAGGCGTCGGTCTTTGCCTTGCTACGCTTCGTCGTCGGCCTGCCGAGCGCATCCATCGTCTTCGACTATAGCGAACCCCTCGAAAACTATTCGCCCGAACGCCGTGCCCGCGCCGCGGAAATGGGAGCGCGCACAGCCGCGGCCGGCGAGCCATGGCTGACGCACTTCGATCCCGAGGACCTTGCGAACCGATTGCTGAGCTTGGGCTTCACATCCCTGGAGGATATCGGTCCGACCGAAATGGCAAAACGCTTCTTCGGCCTCCCCAGGGATGCGCCGGGTCGCGGCGCCGGTCCCCACGTCATATTCGCCGGGAAATAGGGAAATCCCCGAGATGTCGAGTTACGGCAATCGAGCTGGCCTCAGCCGTCGTAGACGACAGCAATCTTGTTTCCGGCGGGGTCACGCACGTAAGCGGAATACCAGTTCGGTCCGTAGTGCGGACGTAGACCAGGCGCGCCCTCGTCCGTTCCGCCGTTGGTCATGGCAGCGTCGTAAAAAGCGTCCACCTCGGCGCGGGACTTGGCCATGAAACCAACCATCGAGCCATTTCCGGCGCTCGCCGGTTCGCCGTCGAACGGCGTGCAAACCCATAGAACGAAACCTTCACCCTTCCCGCCTTCGGAATAGGCGCTCCACCCGGGAAACTCTCGATGTTTGCTCCATCCGATCGTTGCCAAGCTCGCATCATAGAAGCCATTCGATTTGACGGAATCGATTGCGCCGACGGTTGCGTAGACACTCATGATCTTCCCTTTCGCTGCTCCAAGATCGGGAGAATTCATATCGCAAGCATGTGAACACAACAAGAACATATAGCTGCGTTTTCCGCAGAAGGTCAGCGACCAATCGCAAACGGACGGTTATTGCCGAGTCTGCAAAAATTCCTATTCCGGGCAACGCCGATGGCGACTAAAACCTGAGGCTTCACGGCTATTTGCGACAGGAAATTTGGATCACATCATGACGACTCTGAGCCGCCCCGATCTCAGCGATATCCACCGTGGCGACTGGGTGGATCGCCGGCTGCCCATCGCATGGCGGCCATATACGCGGTTGGCGCGGCTGGATCGCCCGGTCGGAATATGGCTGACGCTCTTCCCGTGCTGGGCCGCCCTTATCCAAGCATCCCACGGTCTCCCAGACCTCAGGCAATTGGCGATCTTCTCTCTCGGCGCTCTTCTGATGAGAAGCGCCGGTTCCACGGTCAACGACATCGCTGATCGGAAGTTTGACGGCCATGTCGAGCGGACCCGCTTTCGGCCCTTGGCAAGCGGAGAGATCGCCACGCTGCCGGCCTTTATCTTCCTGACCGTTGAACTCGCACTGGCAGCTTCGCTTCTGTTTTTCCTGACGCCTCACACCCGCCTCATCGCGATATATGTGCTGCCGCTCGTCTTTGTCTATCCGCTCTGCAAGCGCTTCACCCACTGGCCGCAGGCCGTCCTGGGCGCGGCGTTCAATTGGGGGATGCTGATGGCATGGGCCGAGGCTGCCGGACATATCCCTGTCGGCGCCGTGCTGATGTGGGCCGGGGCCATCGCCTGGCAGATCGGCTATGATACGATCTATGCCTATGTCGATCTGAAGGATGACACCCGTCTTGGCCTGAAATCGACAGCAATTCTGTTCGGCCGGCACGGCAAGACCTTTATCGGCCTATTCTATGCTCTGGCGGTCGGCGCGTGGTCGCTCGGGGGCTGGCTGTTGGAAATGTCGCCGCCTTATACGATCGGAATGCTGGTGATCGCCGTCCATCTTGCCTGGCAGACCCGGCGGATCAATCTTGCCCGCCCGGACATGAATTATCGCCTGTTCCTGACGAACATCCTGACGGGGGTGCTGCTCGCCTGCACGGCATTCACTGGAACATGGTAAGGGGCTTGATGGATTTGAAAGATTGGACGCGGCACCGATGACCTATCTCAAACACAGCGTGCTCGCCGCCGCCATCATGCTGGCAGCAACGATGACATCCCTGCATCAGGCGCATGCGCAACCATGCGAGCAGGAAAGCTTCGAAGAGGCGAAATACGTCATTTGCACTCTGGAACCGGGCAACGCCGACCTGCGATTGTTCTGGAAGAACGTCGATGGCGCGCCATACCGCGCTTTTTCAAGCCTAGCCGAAGCCGTTCGCGCCAAGGGGCGAACGCTGACTTTTGCCGTCAACGCCGGGATGTACCGGGCCGATTTTTCGCCGATAGGACTTTATGTCGAGAACAGCAGGGAATTGAACCCCGCCAATACGACGGAGGCCAAAAGCTCCTCGGGTCAGGTGCCGAATTTTTATAAGAAGCCGAACGGCGTGTTCTTTCTGGGCGAAGCAAGTGCCGGGATACTCCCGACCGATGAATTTCTGAAACGCCGGCCCAAGGCGCGGTTCGCCACCCAGTCCGGCCCGATGCTTGTCATCGCCAACAAGCTAAACCCGATCTTCATCGTCGGCTCGACAGACCGGACCCGCCGCAGCGGTGTCGGAACCTGCGAGCGCGGCGCGGTTCGTTTCGCGATCAGCGAAGACGGAGTGAATTTCCATGATTTCGCACGGCTCTTCCGCGACCATCTGAAATGCGCGGATGCCTTGTTTCTCGATGGCGGACGGGGTGTCGGACTTTACAATCCGGCAATGGGCCGCAACGACTGGTCCTGGCACGGCGGCTACGGCCCTATCTTCGGGCTTGCCGAATAGCGCACTCGCATTTGGCCAAAGGCCCGACAGCAGCAATCGTCGTTTGCGCGGCGAGACTAGCCTCTCCTCACACGCGCCATTTCGGCGCGCATCCAGCTCGAGTCTCCCCAAGTCGAGAGCCAGATCATCACGTCGGTAAGGGCACCAACGACGGGCAGGAACAGCGCGTGGCTCAAGCCCCGCCTTGTCTGGCTGTTTTCGGCCTTCCTGAGGTGCGCCAGTTCCTGTTCCTGAATTGACCCGATGAGGCCATGAAGCTCGGAATCGCGCTTCTGAAGGAAAGCCAATTGGTCTTCGAGATGGCGATGGACCGTGCTTTCGACCGCCTCGGTACAGATCCAGATCATGTTGCGCCCACTAAGCGCCGTCAGGAGGCCGAGCACAGAACCACCGAGGCTCCAGAATGACATGACGCGGCAGGGCTTGGCGCCCCTTGCGGGCATTGCCTCGCGAAACAGGCGGCAATGGTCGATCTCATCCCGACGCATCTCTTCAAGCGTCGGCACGATGTCCGGGAACAGCCGCCGGGCCACCAGGATCTGGGCGCCATAGATCCTGATAGCGCCGAACTCGCCCGCATGGTTGACCTTCAGAATACGACGGATGGTGACATCGGGGTCGCGTCTGCCCGACCTGCTCGACGGATTGCTCACGACCGCCCTTCCCCTCGGTTCCCTTGCCAGCAATAGGCAGGACGCTCGCCGCGGTCGTCAAGGGTGCGGCGACCGATAAAGTGACGATCCCGTACGCTTTCGGCGCCGGCCTGCTCAGTCTGCCGCGGCAAAATGGGCGATTTCGTCGGCATGCGCCTTCGCTACGGAATGGCGGCGCGTATCCGCCAGCCTCCTGCGGTTCAAGGCTAACATCAAATGCGTGATGGGCGCCGAGCTCATTTTGATCGGCGGCCGCTTGCTCTTAGTTCGCTGATGTCACCCCAGCTTGCGGGAGTGCCAGCCGCTCGGTCAGGTCGCAGGCGAGACCGGCAAGGGTTCGTCGATGTCTTCGGGAATGAAGCCGCCGGTCTGGCGTTTCCACAGGCGGGCAAACAAGCCGTCGCGCTCGACCAGTTCGTCCGGCCTGCCCTCCTCCACGATGCGCCCGTGATCGAGCACGACGATCCGGTCCATCCTGGCAATGGTCGACAGGCGGTGGGCGATGGCGATCACCGTCTTTCCCTCCATGACGAGGTTCAGCCTTTCCTGGATGGCGGCTTCGGATTCGCTGTCAAGGGCAGAGGTCGCCTCGTCCAGCACCAGGATCGGCGCGTCCTTCAGGAGAACGCGGGCGATCGCCACACGCTGGCGCTGGCCGCCCGAGAGTTTGATCCCGCGGTCGCCGACGAAGGCATCATAGCCGCTGCGGCCTTCGCCGTCGGAAAGATCGGCGATGAAGACATCGGCGCTGGCCATCTTCGCCACCGCTTCGATCTCGTCCGTCGTCGCCTCCGGCCGGCCGTAGCGGATATTGTCGCCGACCGAACGATGCAGCAGCGCGACGTCCTGCGCGATGACGCCGATGGCGCGGCGAAGGCTTGCCTGCGTGACAGCGCGGATGTCCTGCCCGTCGATCAGGATCGCGCCGTCCTCTATATCGTAAAAACGCAGCAGCAGGCTGACCAGCGTCGTCTTGCCGGCACCTGAGAGGCCGACGAGCCCTACCTTTTCGCCGGGCCGAACCGTCAGCGACAGGTCATCGATGACAGGTTTGCCGGACTTGTAGGCGAAGCGGACGTTCTCGAAATGGAGTTCCCCACGTCTGACCGTCAGTTCGGCCGCATCCGGCCGGTCGGTGATGGTGGGCGGTGTTGTCATGACCGGCATGGCATCCTTGATCGTGCCGAGCGCGCGGAAGATCTGCTGTCCCATTTGCAGGAAGGTGAAGGACCCTGCCGAGAGGCGTTGGAGGATGTAAACCGTTGCGGCGAAATCGCCCACGGTCAGGAATCGGTCAAACAGCCCCCAGAAACCAATGCCGAGCATGACAAGCCAGAGCACCATGTTAAGGCTGATGACGACGAGTTCGGTTGTCCGGTAGATGCGCTGTTCGTGGTGAAGCGTATCGACCCCCTTGGACATGATCTTTCTTAGCGCACCTGCCTCGCTGTCTTCAGCTGCAAACTGCTTGACCATCTGGATGTTGCCGTAGATGTCCGTCAGGGCACCGGAGATGAGGCTGTTCTGCTTTGCCGAGCGGCGGGCGCGCTCAGTAAAATCCGGAACGACCTTGATCGCAAAGAGCACGTTGAAGGCAACCCAGACGATGACTGGCAGCGCAAGCTGCCAGGAGAGCGCGAGCAGAAGAACAACGGAGCCGATGATCTGAAGCAGAAAGCGCGGTGCCGTCTGGAATGCGATCAGGATCTGTTGCTGAACGGCATTGGCGACCTGACCGAGCCGGGATGCGACCTGGCCGGCGAAAAGATCATGGAAGAAGGCGAGGTCCTGCCGCTCGACGGCCTTGTGCCCCTGCCATTGAATCGCAACGGGCAGGCTGATGCCGATCGTGTGCGAATTGAGAATATTGGTGATGTAGAAGAGAATGGGCATCACCGGAAAAAGCAGAAAGGCAAGGACTGCCAGCAGCCGGAAATTACTGTCGACGAAGAGTTCTACGCCTTGTGTCGTCACGCCGTCGACAATGACCGAAAGACCCCAGATGATCGTAAGGTTGATGGCTTCGATGGCCATCGAGGTTAGCGCCATGGTGATGATGACGCCCCGAAACATCGCGATGAAGTGTATGAGGACTGCCACGGGCCCTTTGGTGGGCATCGGCCGGTAGGGGATGTCGAGCGGCCGGATCAAGGTTTCGAAGGGACGATAGATCGCATCTGAAATCGACATGGGCCACTCGGATCAAAAATCGGGAGGAGGCGTGGACTCAGCTACGCTGGGTCGCAGAAAAACATCTTCCGGCTGCAATCTCAATTAGAAATTTCAGAAAATCTGCCGCCTGGAGGTATCGGTTCGCAAGCGTTGGAAGCAGGCGGCGGCGAAAAGCGCCAATTGCGGTCGTCACGGGATTGGGGCAGATTGCGATCGCTGTATGGTACAGGACGGAACCTACGCTCATGCTGACGGGCTCATGTCATTGCGGCAAGGCGGGCTGGACACTTGAGGGTGATCCCGGCTCGATCACCGCCTGCAACTGCACGCTCTGCAGACGCTACGGCACACTGTGGGCTTATGACTACGAAGGAGAGCGCATCGCTCTCACCGGTGAGACCGCCTCCTACACCCGCGCCGACAGGGACGAGCCGTCTCTCGAGATCTTGTTCTGCCCATCTTGCGCCTGTGTCTTGAGCTGGCGCGGCCTGCGGCTTCGAAAGGATGGCCGTCGGCGTATGGCCGTCAACATGCGGCTTGCGCCGGCCGATCTCGTTCAGGACCTGCCGATCGATCATTTCGACGGCCTGGACACGTTTGAGGACCTGCCTTCCAAAGGGCGCTGCGTACGCGACCTCTGGTTCTGAGCCGACTGCGAAGATCGACATCGGGCCGGATCACACCAGATCCGAGCCCTGGCAAAGGATCGTTCTGCGCGAAGCTGCCTCAGCCGCGCCGCGCCGCCTCGATCGCCGCAATGTCGATCTTCCTCATGGTCATCATCGCGTCAAAAGCGCGCTTTGCCTGGCCACCGCCTGCCGAGAGCGCTTCGGAGAGGACGCGCGGCGTAATCTGCCAGGACACGCCCCACTTGTCTTTACACCAGCCGCACTCACTTTCCTGGCCGCCATTGCCGACGATGGCGTTCCAATAGCGATCGGTTTCCTCCTGATCGTCGGTCGCGATCTGAAATGAGAAGGCTTCGTTGTGTTTGAATACAGGGCCGCCATTCAGGCCGATGCAAGGAATGCCCGCAACGGTGAATTCCACGACCAGTACGTCTCCCTGCTTGCCGTCAGGATAATCTCCCGGTGCACGAATAACGGCACCCACGGCGCTATCGGGAAAAGTCGCGGCATAGAAGCGGGCAGCCGCCTCAGCATCCTTGTCGTACCATACGCAGATCGTGTTCTTTGCCATTGCGCGGTCCTCTCGCTCTTCGTTTCGCATTTTTCAATGAAATAAGAGGCAAACCGTCTTTCTCCAGCCCAGTCCGAGCGATTTCACGCCGGCACTGCCGAACGCTGCTAAGTGGTCGAAGTGCCCGCTTCGGCCGGCAGCAGAAGACCAGGCTCATCTGAATCGCATCAATTGCGGTCATCATTAATCTGTCGCATCACTTAGCTGCTACAAGCACCCCTTCGGCCCGTAGTTCATCGAATTGTTGCATACATCTAGGACACACCAATGATTTACCTGCTTCGCCACGGCGAGACCATTTGGAACACCTTAGGTCGGTTCCAGGGCCAAATGGATTCACCGCTGACGGAGCGCGGCATCGTACAAGCCGAACAAATGGCAAAACTTCTGAAGAAGGAAATTGCGGACAGCGAGCGATCGTTCCAACTTCACGTCAGCCCCCTCGGCAGAACGCAGGAGACTGCGGCTCGCATCGAACGTGTATTGCCGCTGACGGCTCGCCCGGAATCGCGGCTAATGGAGGTGACCGTCGGTTCTTGGGACGGCATGACCAAGTTCGAGATCGACAACGAGTTTCCGGGAATGCTGGACGGGTCCAACGCTTTTGATTGGTATTTCAAATCTCCAGACGGGGAGAGCTTCGATGCTGCCTGTGCGCGAGCAAAGGACTGGATCGCAGGCATACATGGGCCGACAGTTGCGATTTCTCACGGGCTGTTTGGCAGATTGGTTCGTGGTGTATATGCCGGCCTTTCGAGGCAGGAAATGCTGGAATTGCCCGTTCCCCAAGACGGGTTTTATCGTCTTTGTGACGGTGAGTTCAGCCTGGTAAGCGCTTCGGCTGATATGATATCCGGCGTTGTCGCTTAGGAAGGGTTCATCCCTGAGTGACGGCTCCGGTCGCCAAACGTCATTGCTGATTATAACGCGGCTCAATGCCAGAGATTGACGCCTCGACTTGCGACCATCGACCTTCGGACCCTTCAGAATGCCGCTCTTTTTGTGCTACATCACGGTGGAGACGCGCCACCGGTGATAAAATTTAACGCGCCTGAGCCACAGGAAAATCTGGGCAAGCGCGTCGCATGGATGAGGGTCGATACGGCTCTAAAACCTATCCCGCGCATCGCTGCGTGGGTCGCCGGCCACGCGGTGCGGCTCGTAGAGGCCGCTCCGCGCCTTGCGCCGCCACGGCCGGGCGAGATCGCCGGGATTGTCGTCGATATCGGCAAGCGATAGCGCCGCCGTTCCATCCGCAGGGCATTGCGCCGCCCACCGGCCGCCGGGCGCGACGATCCCGGAAGACACCGGATCAGCTAAACCGGGATGTGCGAGTATGGAAAAACTCACCCAGTACCTGTTGCTCGCCGCATACCCCTGCACCTCGGCGGCGAAGGAGGTATCGTTGGCCGGCGTCCCCCCAGTCGACGAAAACAGCACGCAGTGGACATCGAGCCGCTCGTATTCAGTGAAAATTTCGGGAAAGTTGCACTCCATACCGAGCGAACAACCAAAGCGGATGCCGTCGACCTCGAAGGTCACGGGGATCGAACCCGGCGTGTACATGAAAGAGATCTTGGTGTTCGACAGTAGGCGCTCGTCGTAGCGCGTCACCAGTTCGCCGCGGTCGGAGACGACATAGAGGCTGTTGTGCGGCCGGTGCGGCGCCGTCAGCGGATGCACCGAGCCGATGACCGCCCAGAGCCCCAACTCGCGCGCCAGCCTGCGCGTTGAATCCAACTCCTCGCGAAGCACGGCCCATTCGAACCGCCGCCAATCGGAGGGCCCGATCTCTCGCGGCCCGATTTCCGACATGATGCGCTTGTTGGGCGATGATGTCGCTCCTTCGGGAAAATGGATGAGCCGCGCGCCCGCCTCCCGCGCCTGCCGCATCAGCAGGCGCATCTCCTGGCCGCTCCAGCGAAGCTTGTCGATATCGCGGGGATCGTCCGCATAGGTGGTCTGCGCCACGGCCAGACGCAGGCGTCTTGCCTCAGGCGCTGCGTCGTTCGCCGACTTGGGGAAAACATGCATGCGGGCGGTGGTGTAGGATTCACCCGTCTTGGCGGCGCGCGCACGCACCCGCCGTTTGAAATTTCCATTCTCAGTCATATCAGGGCCTCTCACGTTCCGGACATCGCTCCCCAGCAACAGGCCCGAAACATCAGGACCAGGATCACGACCCGAGACGAGAGTCCCTTTGCCTCCGGTTGAAGACCCTGCTGGGGAAGGTCTGGAGAGGTTCGGCGTTAGGCCACGCCGAGCCAAAGATGCCGAGGCGGCCGCGATTCGTCAATTCGGGGACGGCCGAGCACCTACCTCAAGCGGGCCGACCTTGATCCACCCGCCACGGCGGATCGAGGCGGTTCGAACCGGCGAAATAGAGAATGATGCGGTTGCCGCCGGGGTCGAACAGCTCCGCTTCACGCCAGAGCCAACTCTTGTCCTCCGGCCCGCTCACGAAACGAAGACCGGCTTCGCTGAGACTGCCGACCGTCTCGTCCAGGTTCTCGCACTCGAAATACACCGTGGTTCCGCCACCACCACTTACGCCCTGATGCAAGGAGAAGGTGCTGTTTCCGTCCGGGCAGACAAAGCGCGCATACCGGGGACGGGCGTCGACGACGGGCCTGAGACCGAGAATGCAGTAGAAGTTCCAGCCCGCATCAAGGTCAGGCATCGTAACGGTTACTTGATTTAGGCGCATGACCTATCCCCCCCTCAGCTGACTTCGCCCGAAACTGTCTGGCGGCCGGGCACCACGACATTCATAAAAACAAAGACCTGAAGCCATCGCATGAATCAAATTCTAAGCGAGCAGTTTTAGTGTCATCGACACAAAACTCGTGTCAGACTATGCAAACTGCGCACGCCGCCGCATCGATCGAGAGGGCCGAAGCCATGCACAAGTTCACCGTATCAATCACTCGAGAGATCGAGGCCGATACCGCCGAGGAGGCCGCCTTGCTCATGTATCAGGAACTATCAACGGGACCGATCCCTGACCGCTACTCCGTCACCGACGAGACGAAGGCGACAACGGAGGTGAAGCTGGACCGGCACAAGGCCGACGAATTCGCCAGCATCGATCACACAGCCGATCCCGGCAACTGGTAAGCGGCAGACGACCAAACGGACCACAGGAGATACGGTTTTGCGCCGGGAGCGGAATGCAATAGTTGCAGGTCGCCTTCTCCGGCACGAATGCTGGATGTAAATAGCCGCTCAGCCGAAAACATCGCGAGCCAAGGAAAGACCGTGACCTCACCAATCAAAATAGCCGTCGCCGGCGCGAACGGCCGCATGGGGCGCGCCATCCTGCCGCTGCTGGCGGCCGATCCGGATTTTGCGTTCGCCGGCGGCATCGGCCGTGAGGGCGCCATCGGCGCCGGGCTGATCGACCGGTCGGCCGCGATCGGAGCGGACGACGTGATCCTGGATTTCACGACGGGAAGTGCGGTCGCCGAACTTGCCGGCTTGTGCGCTTTGGCCGGTGGACCGGCCCTGGTGATCGGGGCGACGGGTTTCGAGCCGGATGAACTCGAACGGATCGCAGAGGCTGCTCGCACGATTCCGATCCTGCGCTCCGGCAATTTCTCCATCGGCGTCAACATGCTGGTCGGCCTCGTCGCCCAGGCGGCCCGCGCCCTTCCCGCGCATGCCTGGGATATCGAAATCCTCGAAGCCCATCACAACAGGAAGATCGACGCGCCGTCCGGTACGGCGCTGATGCTCGGCGAAGCCGCCGCCGAGGGCCGCGGGGTTTCCCTAGCATCCGTCGAGCGGCGCGGGCGTGACGGCATCACCGGTGAGCGCCCGACCGGCGAAATCGGCTTCGCCGTCTTGCGCGCCGGCGGGATCGTCGGAGAACACAGCGTCCTGTTTGCCGCCGCCGAGGAAGTCGTGACGCTCTCCCATTCGGCTCTCGATCGCGGCATGTTCGCCCGCGGCGCACTTGCCGCCGCCCGCTGGGTCGCAGGGCGCGCACCCGGCGAATACACAATGGGAGATGTTCTCGGGCTGGCCCGAGAAACTGGCCTATAAGCTATCAAGGATTGCCGAGGCGACGACGACTTCGGTTCCAGCCAGCCCGACGGAGCAGAACAGGGTCGTATCCCCCGGCGATCCCCGACCGGCCGCTTTCCCGGCAATGATATCGGCAAGATCGGCCATGCGATGCTCATTGCCGGAGCCGGCGAGGAAAAAGGGCGAAGCGTAGGCGCGCGTCTGTTCGGGAGAGTCCGTCGCGATCACGGCTGCGACATCGGCGATATCCAGGCCCAGTTCGTATCCCTGATGTGTTTTCGGGCCAACGGTGTTGACGTGCATCCCGGGCTTCAAATCCCGCGCATGGATGACCGGTGTTTGGCTCGTCGTCGCGCAGATGACGATGTCGGCGTCATCAACGGCTTCAGAGGCGCTGCCGGCAGGCTCCACCTCAATGCCCAAGGCCTGCTGCATCTCAGCTGCGAAGGCGGCGCGATTTTTTGCGTCGCGGCTATAGACGCGAGCGCGGTCCAGTTTCCGAACGGTGGCAGCGGCGGCAAGCTGGGTTCGCGCTTGGGCTCCGCTACCGAGGATCCCGACGGTCCTGGCATCCGGCGCGCTGAGGTGGCGGATGGCGAGACCTCCGATCGCACCGGTTCTGAGGCTACCGAGGCGCGCTCCGAGAACGATGCCTTTGAGCCTGGCGTCGTCGGCCGACCACACAGCGACGATCTGCGAATGCTCCACCCCGTCGAATGTTTCATAGACCCGAAAGCCCGCGAGCGGTTTCTCGCCAAGGATGCCACCGACGGTGAAGACGAGATCGCCCCGATCGGGAAACGAGACATGATGCCGGGGCGGAGAGATCAGCCGATTGCCGGCTCTCGCGAGAAAAGCTGTCTCGAGCGCATCGATCGCGACCGCCATCAACCCGCTACCGACAAGATCCTCGTCTTTCAGGATTTTCGTCACAGCCAACCCTCCAGCCCATACCGGCATCCTGCAACCCCAACCCCGCTTGAGGTCAATAGCTCAGGCAAACCGATATGCGCCGAAACATCGCGTGAGAGCTAACCGACCAGACGGCGAGCCATCATAACGTCGTCGATCTCTCTGCCCTCCTCCAGAACCCCGCCGGGAATTCTGCCGATCTCGGAAAAGCCTTCCCGCTGATAGAACCGTATTGCCGCCGGGTTCTCCGCGCTGACAAAGAGCTCCAGCTGCAGGATGCCGATATCGCGCGCATGGTGGGCAGCCGCGCTGAGCAGCCTCGCGGCAAGCCCCGTTCCACGCAGGCTCCGTCTGACGTAAACCATGATGATCGTCGCGCGATGAACCATCTTGCTCGACCGCTGCCGAAGCAGGCCCGTTATGCCGACGGGTTCGCCATCCTGAAAGGCGATGAAAACCGGTTCGTTCAGGCGGTTGCGCCACTCCTCGAGAGAAAGAGCCGCCCAGTCTTCGTAGCGGCTTGCAAAGAGAGACGGTTCGGTGCGAAGCGCTTCCAGACGGATGCGCCGGAAAGCCTCCACTTCGTCTGCCTGGATATGCCTGATCGTCGTGCCGCTTCCATCCATCGGGACCTCCTGCAAGATGAGAGCTACTCTCAATACAGATGGCTCCAGCCGTCAACCGGTGTCAGCAAGCTTCGTACTTCAGCCAATGCTCGGAGTTACGAGATCGAACGGAAATCAATCATCTCAAGCGCCGATCACTGCGCCGGGCTCCCCAGCCGACCGCCCTTCCGGACGGCCGGTTCACCGCTCGGACCGCCCCTCAATTGATCGGTCGGCCCCGTAGCCGGTTCACCGGTTGGCCCGGCCACCGGTTCACGGGCTGGCCCGTCGACCGGCTGGCCGGTGGACCGGACGACCAAGGGATCGGCTGGCTGGACGGCGGATTGATCGGTTGTTGGCCCGGGCACCGACTCCCCGGTTTCCGCGGGCGCCGGCTCGCCGGTTGCCGCGTTCAACGGCTCACCGGTTGGTCCGGCCGCTGATTGCTCGGTTGGCTTGTCGATCGCGAATGGCACAACTTCACGGATAATGAAGAGAAGAACTATACCGACCAACGTGCACGTCAGCGCGTAGAGAAGGAAATATTTCAGTGCATATCCCTCGCTAATTGGCAGCACCAACTTGACAATGGTGCAAATGATATTTCCTCATTATTGAACGATACTTCAAAAAAGGCAATCATTTTCAACAAGAGCCACGAAATTTCAAAAATGGACAGAACGGGATAAGGTAGTTATTGTAGATATTTAGGAAGCGCATCCCCGATGCTCAATTTATCTTGAGGTCTCGGCAAGCCCAAGGAAGGCCCCGGAGCCCATATCCGGGATCGCCCAAGGCGAAGACAGCCCCGGCGATATCGGCTAGATTGCGTGTGCCGGCAGCCTGCTTTCGAGGGTGCGCCCCTCCAGGGTCGATGGCGGCAGGGGGGATCCGCATGACGGCAATTGCATCTCTGTTTCGGGAAGCCGCCCGCCTTGCGGCGAGATTCCGGCAGGCAGCGCCCGCCCGCCACGTGCCCACCCACGACTACGCAGCCTCGCTTGCCTGTTTCGACGAACCGCTGCCGGCGGCCGGTTCCGATATGCTTGATGTCATCAGGCGTCTCTCGGACGGCGCCGAACCTGGGCTGCATGCGACCACAGGGCCGCGCTTTTTCGGCTGGGTCATCGGCGGCTCCCATCCGGTCGGCGTCGCGGCTGATTTCCTCACCAGCGCCTGGGGCCAAAATGCCGGAAACCATGCCGTTGCCCCGGCCGCGTCCGCCGTCGAGACCGTCGCGGCGAGATGGCTTCTCGATCTCCTGCAGCTGCCGGCCGAAAGCTCGGTCGGTTTCGTCACGGGTGCGACGGTCGCGAACTTCACCTGCCTTGCCGCCGCGCGCGGCGAGGTGCTGCGCCAGGTGGGCTGGGATGCCGATGCCAACGGCCTGTTCGGCGCCCCCGAGATTACCGTGCTGATTGGCGACGATGCCCACACGACGGTATTCTCCGCGCTGCAATTCCTAGGCCTCGGCCACGATCGCGTGCTGCGCGTGCGCACCGATCCGGTAGGCCGGATAGACCCGGCCGCGCTGGCGGGCACGCTCGATACGGTCTCCGGTCCCGCCATCGCCATTCTCCAGGCGGGGCAGATCAATACTGGCGCCTTCGACGATTTCGCCGCCATCATCCCGCTGTTGAAGACGAAAGGCGCCTGGGTGCATGTCGATGGTGCCTTTGGCCTCTGGGCGCAGGCATCGATGAAGACCAGCCACCTCAGCCGCGGCATCGAAGCGGCCGACAGCTGGGCGACCGACGGCCACAAATGGCTGCAGACGCCCTATGATTGCGGCTATGCGATCGTCCGTAACGAACTCGCTCATCGCCGCGCGATGACGATCGCCGCGAGCTATCTGCCGCTCGCCGGCCAAGGCGAACGCGATCCCTCTCATTACGTGCCCGAGCTATCGAGAAGGGCGCGCGGCTTTGCCACCTGGGCGATGCTGAAACATCTCGGCCGCGACGGCATCACCACCCTCATTGATCAGTGCTGCGCCTCAGCGCGGCTGATCGCCGATCTCCTGTCGCGGCATCCGGGCATCGGCATACTGAACGACGTCGTGCTGAACCAGCTCGTCATCCGCTTCGGAACGGACTTGCCCTCCGAAGAAGGCGACGCGCTGACGCGAAAGACGATCGAAAAGATCCAGGCAGACGGCATGATCTTCGCCGGCGGCGCCAAATGGCGCGGCCGCGACGTCCTGCGCCTCTCCGTCACCAATTTCCAGACGACGTCAGATGAGGCGCAACTCGCCGCACAAAGCATCATCGCTGCGTTCAAGAGTGTCAGCCGAGGGTGATGCATCAACTCCTTTGGTTCGCCCGGATACGGAATTGTGCTATCGCCAGCCTTGTTCACTCCGGGAGAGATCGAAGCGTGAAAAACGTCCTGTTCGTCTGTAGTCAGAACAAGCTTCGCAGCCCGACGGCCGAACAGGTCTTCGCGAACTGGCCTGAAATCGAAGTCTCCTCGGCAGGTACGAATAAGGATGCCGAAAATCCGTTATCGAACGAACTGGTCGAATGGGCCGATATCGTCTTTGTCATGGAGAAGGCTCACCGTGCGAAAGTCCAGGGCAAGTACCGGTCAGCTCTCAAGGACAAGCGGCTGATCTGCCTTCATATTCCTGATGATTACGACTTCATGGACCCCGCGCTCGTGCAGCTGCTGAAGGCAAAGGTGCCCCGGCATCTCTAAGCCTGTTCATGCGACCGTAAAATCGCCGCCCGCACAAGGCGGGCAATTCTCCCGTCCGTCCCGCCTCGCGCCAGTGGTGGCACTTGCGGTCAAGCTGCGGGGCCGGTGGTCAAACTTGTTGAGAGACATATTCCGGAAACTCGGCCGCACCGCGACTTAGGGCTTTTACCATCAACAGGCCATCGTCGAAGTAGCCGTTTCTCGCGTAGAACTGATGCGTACGCTCCCTGCCCAGCACCATGGCGATACGGATCACCGCGCATTCAGTCCGCTCCGCCTCCGCCTCGATCCACGCCATCATCTTGCCGCCGATGCCCTGACTGCGCAGGGCGCTGTCTACCACCACGTTGTCCGCCTCGACATACTTGCCGCACCACAACTGAGTGCCGGTCCAGAAACCCGACGCACCCACCATCCGTTCGTCGATGTAGGCTGCTATGCAGCGGTAGTTGCTCTGTGCAAACATGGCTGAAAGTCGTTGGCAAACCACGGCCTCACTCAGGCGACTAACCTGGCTGTACAGAGGGAAAATTGTCATCATCTGATCGAGGCCGACCAGCTCGCGGATGATCACTTCGTCGGACACAGCAGCCCCCTATCCTCTCGATCACATGATAGTGCACGCGAACTTAGTCATGATCCATAGGCGTGAACCGCTTACAGTGGACCGCCCGTCTTCCCATTGCCACACGCTCCGCTTATAGCTCCCCGCCCGTTCCGATCGCACAAGGAGGAGAGCCATGAACGCCAATGATGTCGCCGCCCATTGGGAGAGCAATGCCGAGACCTGGACGATCTACAGCGCGCCGGCTACGACAAATACCGCGACGCGCTGAACACGCCGGCCTTTCTGGAGATGCTGCCGCCGGTCACCGGCTTAGCGGGGCTCGACCTAGGCTGCGGCGAAGGCTCCAATACTCGCGCCGTCGCCCGCCTCGGCGCCCGCATGACCGGGCTCGATATCGCCCAGACCTTCATTCGCTATGCCCGCGAGAGCGAGGCAGAAGCGCCACTCGGCATCGACTATGTGCTCGGCGACGGCCAGAGCATCGATTTCCCGGAGGCGAGCTTCGATTTCGTCACCGCCTTCATGTCGATGATGGACATGGCCGACCAGCGCGAGGTGCTGAAGGGCATCCACCGGGTCCTGAAGCCGGGTGGCTTCCTGCAGTTTTCGATCCTGCACCCCTGTTTTGTGCCGCCGACACGCCGCAATATCCGCAATCAGGCCGGCGAGCCCGTCGCGGTGGAGATCGCCGATTATTTCGATGAGAGCGACGGCCGGATCGATCGCTGGATCTTCTCCTCCATCCCCGAGGCCGAACGGGCGACGCTGACGCCGTTTGCCGTCCCGCGCTTTCACCGGACGCTGTCGACCTGGGTGTCGATGATCGTCGAAGCGGGACTGACGATCGAAGCTTTCGGCGAGCCCATGGCGTCAGTCGAGGTGGCTCTCGCCGAGCCAGTGGTCGCCGATACCCGCATCGCACCGATCTTCCTCCATATCAGGGCGCGCAAGGCGTAGGGCCCGTTTTTTCCCGCCGCCATCGAGGTTTGGAAGGAGGGAGAGTTCTCACCCAACATCATCGTCGCACGGCGACCACCGAGCTGGCGCGATAGCGCGACAGCTGCACCCGGTTGGATTGATTGCCGCCAAACAGGTAGACGTACTGCCGGCGCTGGTCGATGTGATCGAACAGGCTGACATGAAAGCGTCGACCGGTGCGGATCACCACGACATCCCCTCGCCTGGCGGCGCGGAAGAACACCGGCTTGCCGAACTTTCTCCAAGACGCCGCCATATTGGGGTTGGGCGGCGGTTCCCGCGAAGATCGCTTGGCGACAAAGGCCAGGAACGCACCGCACCATGACACCCTGCGCGGATTGATGCTGAGGAAGGAGATGGAGCGTTCATGCATGCTCTTGTACTTGGACGCCGTGCCGAGCATGTCCGCCTCACAGGGCACGGCAAGCACCGTGAGGACGATGACGAGAATAACCTTCATAGTTACCCACCATTGTTTGTATAATGTTGAAATTCCGAAATGTGGCGAAGAATAAAACAGGCGCGGCAACGTAGATGCGAATTATGGCGTGATTTAGAAACAACTAATACTGGCATTTCGGCGGCGGAATTTTGTCCGAAGCGAGGCGCAGAACTCCGTCGGTGAGCCTCCCCTTGGGGCCGGACACGGCCATCACAAACCCGACAAAACATATGTTTTGTCGGGCCGAAAGGCTGCAGTTTCGCCATCCAAATCAGGTCCATTCAGACGAGATGGACTGTGTCCGCAATGCTTGAGCAGCAAAACCATTGGCCAAGAGTTGACGACAGTACGCGGAATTAGCTCCTCACCTATACGAGCTATATTTCCGATGGCCACTTATAATACTTGGGCGTGATGGGAAATACATTGCGCTCGCCCGATTCACCAGCGAAAGCCGGAGGTTGCCCTCCGGTGCGGACGTGAACGAGCTTAGGAGAGCGGAGGCCGGCGTGGCGTGTCAACCGCGTGGTTGCGCCGGTTCGGGTTGGCCTGTGACCGGGGCAGGATCAGCGGCAAGTGCCCTGGTGACCAGCAATGCTGCGGCGAGAATAGAGACGACCGCCCAGTACGAAAAGCGGATGCCGAAGTGTTCGGCAACGAAACCGAGCAGTGGCGGCCCGGCGAAAAACACAAGGAACGTCGTCTGCCCAAGCGCTGCAACGTTGACGGGTGCGGGTCGATCGGTGCGTCGGGCCGCAGCCGAGATGGCAAGCGGATAAACTGAAGAGCAGCCGACACCTGTCAGGCCAAAGCCTGCGAGCGCGACAACAGGGTGTGTCGCCGTCGCAACCATGACAACACCGATGGCCGCGATCCCAAGCAGAGTGATTGCGACCGGGCGCGGATTGAAGCGGTCGATGACAGGGTCCATGCCGAGCCGCCCGATGGCGATGAACGAGGAGAAAATGGTCACGCTGAGCCCGCCGACGAAGGGTTCGACCGCGAACACGTCCCGCATATAGATCGCCGACCAGTCGACGCTTGCGCCTTCGGCAAGAAGCGGAGCTGCGGCGACAAGGCAAAGGGGGAGCAGTCCGATCGTGGGAAAAGCGATGATCGGCGTATCTCCGGGTGAGCGTCCTGCCGCCGGGGCGCATTCTCGATCCCGGAGAAGACGATCGACCCGGCAATCAAGACCGTCACGAGGACGATGAAGGTATGCAGTTCGATGGAGACGGCAGCCTGCCGCATGCCGGCGGCAACAAGGGCGGTGATGCAGAAGCCGAGGCTCCACATACCGTGAGCCCGGCTCATGATGCGGTACCCGAGCAGCGCCTCATGGCGATCGGTTTCGATATTGGCGTTGATCTCGAATGCTCCGGTGAAAACGCCGGCAATGAAGAACAATGGCACCGCCAGAAGAGCTGAAGGCATCCAGGGGATCAGCGCGAAAAACAACGACGCACCGAAGACGGTGACGAAAGCTGTGGTGCGCGCACCGAGCCTCTCGATGAACCTCACCGAGACCGTCAACCCGCAGAGAACCCCGGAGGACATGACGGCGAGCAGCAGGCCAAGCTCCCCTTCCGTCAGGCTGAACTTAAGCTGAAGGTCGGGCAGCCGCGAAACAAACGCCCCCAGGGAAAGGGCCACGGCAAACTGAATGAAGAAAATACGGTGGTGCGGCTTCATCTCGGGGACTCTGCTCCGATTGGGGCGGGATTGAAGCCCAGGCATCCGACGGCATAGCCGGACATTCCGACGAAATGGCGACTGGCTCGGACACCCGCGGTCTCAGGATTATCGACCACCTTTGCTGACAGCCAGTGTCAGCATGATGCAGCCGCCGGTAATTTCACCGCAGCCGCTCACGACTGGTGTTCGCTTATTGGCGCCATCAGCGATCACCATTCGGCGGTGCCGAGCTGCAATTCTCGCTCCCTGCATCAACGGGAGGCTGCACTGCATAAGATCGCGGATCACGTCTGCGGAACGGGAACGAAGCGCTTGATTTGACGGGCCACGCACTCAATTCATCGAGTGGAACGTCTCAAAAATCAGCGCCCTCAGCCAGCGATGCACGGGATCTGCGTCCATGCGGGGGTGCCACGCCTGCACGATGTTGAAACCCGACACGGCCACAGGCAGGTCAAAGGTCTTGATATGGCTAATCGCCGCGGACTTGCAATATGATTTCGGAATCGAGCCGATCAAATCGGATGCCGCCGCAACTGCTATCACCGCCGGAAAGCTTGGCACGATCAGCCTGACATCACGGACATGGCCCAATTCGGCGAGCGCCCTGTCGATCGGACCGGCGAAATCCGCTTGCATCGAGAAGAGCACGTGGCCCCAGGCGGCATAGCGCTCGGCCGTTATCGGATCTGCATCGAAGATCGGGTGCCCTACCCTTGCGAGACCGACATAGCGATCCTCGAAAAGAGTTTGGCAACGCAGCTCCCCGCTGTCTCGCGGGAGGACACCGATGTCCAAATCTATCGCCGCGTCCCTCAAAGCCTGAACGTCCTTGTCCGATCTCGGCGCAAAGCGAAGCCTTATCCCCGGCGCAGCGTTCGTCACAGCGGCGCTCAGACCCGCGGCGTAGAGAAGCACGAATGCTTCATTGGCACGGATCGTGAAGTGGCGCCGCACCTCCCGAATCTCCACGGTCGATGGCGGACTAAGCACGGCTTGCACGGCTTCTTTCAACAAATGTACCTCGGCACCAATCGCCAGGGCATGAGGCGTCGCAACCATGCCGCGCCCGGCCGGCACAAGGATCGGATCACCCAGCGCGGTCCTCAACCGTGACAGCGTCCGGCTCATGGCGGACGTGCTGAGGCCAAGCCGACGGGCGGCGGCCGATACGCTCTGCTCGCGCAGCAACGCATCCAGTGCCACCAAGAGGTTAAGATCGAGATCAGACATGGCTCAATTCTATTCAGGCATGGCGCATTACGCAACGGTCGATTGATTTTGTTGCGTCTGGCGCGGGCAATCAGCAAAGCCTAAGTAGTCGACCATCCAACAAACATCGAGGAGTTCTCATGTCCCTCACCTACACCGCACCAATTTCTCAAGACGGCCTGGCGTCGCCTCGACGGTACCTGGCTATTGCCATGTTGCTCCTTACGCTTGTTCTTGTCGTTTTGGACGGAGCCATTGCCAATGTCGCCTTACCCTCGATCGCGGTCTCACTGCACGCGGAGGCGGGTAACACCGTATGGGTCGTCTCGGCCTATCAGCTGGCGGTGCTTGTTGCCATTCTTCCATGTGGTGCGCTGGGTGAAATCTACGGCGCGCGGCGGGTCTTCCTGATCGGCGTCGCGCTGTTCACCGCGGCTTCCGCAGCCTGCGCCTTCGCGGGCGACCTTCCCTTACTGATCCTTGCTCGTTTCGCGCAGGGCTTGGGAGGTGGCGCGATCATGGCGCTTGCCATGATGAACCTGCGCTCGGCCGTCCCGCAGCACATGCTGGGTCCGATCATAGGCATCAACGCCATGGTCATCGCCATTTCTTCCGCTGCCGGCCCCGGCATTGCCGGCGCCATCCTTTCCGTCACGACCTGGCCTTGGCTGTTTGCAGTCAATATACCACTCGGCGCCATCGTTCTGCTCGGCGGCGGTCTGCTCGGGCAAATTCAGGGCGCAAAGCGAAAGCTGAACGCAAAAGCGATGCTGGCCAACACGCTGATGTTCATCCTTTTCTTCTGCGGCGCCGACCGGATAGCGATCGCGCCGATAAGCGGTGCCGTCCTCATCGCCGCCTCGCTGGCCTGCCTTTTTGTCCTGCTGCGCCTTGAACGGACCAGTGACGCACCAATCGTTCCCACGGACCTGCTGGCGGAACCGGCATTCCGCGTGGCGATCATCGCCTCGATATCGTGCTTCTGCGGCCAGATGCTGAGCTACATCGCGCTACCCTTTTACCTTCAACACACGTTGCACATGACGCCGGTTTTGGCCGGTCTGTACATGATGCCCTGGCCTGCCGCGACCGCGATCATCGCGCCCATTTCGGGACATTTGGCAAACCGCGTCAAGACGGCATGGCTTTGCGCCATCGGCGGCGCGCTGCTCGCCCTAGGCCTCCTGATGGTCGGATTCACCCCGCCCGACCCGAGAGGTATCGCGTTTCTCGTCGGTACTGTGATCGCCGGCCTCGGTTTCGGACTGTTCCAGACGCCGAACAACCGAATTCTCCTTCTGTCGGCACCGAAAGCCAGAAGCGGCGCCGCCGGCGCCATGCAGGGCACCGCGCGGCTTCTTGGCCAAACCCTGGGTGGGATCTGCATGTCGATCATCTTCGCAACATTGCCGTTGTCGAATGCGCTCGAATTTGCGGTCGTCACGGCGGGCGGCTGCGCAGCAATAGCGAGCCTGGTCAGCCTGAGCCGGGCTCGCTACGAAGTGGTGAAACAGCCTGGAGCGGTTTGAACAGACGGTTCGTGGTCGTCCGGGTGAAGAGGGCGTTCTCCGAAATAATGAACGCCCCACGTCTCAGGTGTCCTGCTGCCGGACATTTCTTTCTCGTTGCATGAAGACCGCTTGCCACATCAAGCTTGTAACAATGGGGAGCGCGACGAAGTGGTCGACTTGGCCCGCTCCCCGAGTTGAAGACACCACACTAAACCGACTGAAGGAGGACGTGTCGCTTCTTGCCAATTGATAGCCGGATCACGCCGTCCTGGATGTCGAAGTCGCCAAGCCGCATTGCCTCGTCGTTTACACCGCCACCGTTCACCCGAACCCCGCCGCCGACGATCAACCGCCGTGCTTCGCTTTTCGACTTGGCGAGCCCGGCAACAACCATGGCGTCGACAAGCGGAAAATTGCCGCGAAGGCTATCCGGCAGCCTAACCGTCGGGAGACCGGCCGGCACCTCGCCCGCCTCGAAGGCGCGCCGGGAGGTTTCGGAAGCTTGCGCTGCCGCATCTGCCCCGTGGCAGAGGCTGGTGATTTGGTCGGCAAGGATCTTTTTCGCTTCGTTGATCTCGGAATCCCGAAGCACATCGAGGCGTGCAATTTCACCTAAGGGTAACTCGGTGAACAGCCTGAGAAAACGACCCACATCCGCATCCCCGGTGTTTCTCCAGAATTGCCAGAACTCATAGGGCGACAACCGGTCTGCGTTTAGCCAAACCGCCCCCGAAACGCTCTTGCCCATCTTCGCGCCCGACGACGTCGTCAGCAGCGGGGCAGTCAATCCAAACAGGGCGCGTCCGCCAATCCGCCGTCCAAATTCGACGCCGCTGACGATATTGCCCCACTGGTCGGAGCCACCAAGTTGAAGCAGGCAGCCGCGGCTTTCTGCGAGGACATGAAAGTCGTAGGCCTGCATGACCATGTAGTTGAATTCCAGTAATGTCAGCGATTGCTCCCGTTCCAACCGTTGGCGCACACTCTCCGATGTAAGACCGTATGTCCTTCCGGCGGGGGTGGCTTGCCCTACACTCCCTTTGCGAGGGTTGCTCGGATAGGCCGAGCCGATCCTCCCTGGCAGGAGGACAAGCCGTGAAGCATTGTACAGAAGTTTTCGTTGGTATCGATGTATCGA